>JBEGUT010000124.1:0-8908 GCA_041178745.1 Planctomycetota bacterium
GCTTTATTGCGCTCCGCAACACCATGTTCTACTAGCCGTCGGCATTGCAGTCAATAAAAAAGTATTTTTCCTCGAAAAATATCGAAAAAATCTTCCAAAAAACGCATTTGCTAGGTACAAGATCATGGTTCATTCGCTTCAAAGTTTGTCTATCATTTTCTATGGAGCTTCGAACCGCTCAAACCGATCACATCTCTGCAGTTGAGGTTGCTGCCGAAACGGATTTCTTCCTGGCAATCAAGGATGTACTTTTTTAGCTTTTCTTAAACCAAAAAATCTTCTGTTAGAGTCGTTCGCTTTTCGGTTGGTTCCCTGTAAAACGGCAAAGTCATCAAAAGATGCCATCTATTTCGCCGGCTCTGACGATTGTGGCTTGGCGGACTCTGTGGAGGGTGGCAATTGGCTCTTGGCTGAAGGGCCAGCAGTGGCATTGGTATCGGCCGTTTCGGCTTTAGGAGAAGGGCCTCCCCAGATTCGATGTTGTTGCGCCAGACCGATTGCCTTCGTGTTTTGAGATACCTGGGTCTCGTAGTACTCAGCCAACGCCAAGTGAGTTGGTTGATGTTTGGGGTCAACGTTTAAGACGCTTTGCAACCACATCATCCCATCCTCTGTGTTGCCATATCGCAGGTGAGCGGCTCCGATTTCGTAACGCAGCTGCAAGTTGTCGGGTTGATCCGCCACTTCTCTCACCTTGCGATTTGCTGCTGATGTTTCCTTGGCAGCCTCCGCAGAATACTCAAAGTGCGGAACAGATTCCTCGACTTTTCCTAAGCCGCGAAGCGCGAGAGCATAAGCATAACGAATTTCGCGTCTTTTGCTTCCTGATTTAACATCCTCGCGAAGTAACTCCTCGGCTTCGGCGTAGCGTCCTTGTTCAATAGCAAGATTTGCTTTTTCGACTAACAAGCGGTAATCGTTCGGAAATCTTTCGCTTGCTTGGTTAAGCACTTGCTCCGCTTCCTCGGTTCGGCTCTCTGCCTGCAGGCTTCCCGCCAAGCCAACCGCGGCAGCGGGCCCGAGTGAATTGCTTGCGAGTGCGATTTTGAAGAATGGTATGGATTCGGCAGGTTTCTTAAGATCGACCATCAGTTGACCGAGTCCAAGTGCGGCTTGGGCATTGGAGGGATCAATGGCCAATGCTTTGCGAAAAGCCGTTTCTGCGGGCTCCGAAGCTTGCAGTTCCGCTTGGATTTGTCCTATCCAAGCGTAGGGGCGAGCGTCGTTAGGGATTTCATTTGCCCATCCTTCCAAGAGCGAGATGGCGGAATTGAAGTCGCGAATACGCATGTAGCCTTTAGCGTAAGCTTCGCAAATCTCCCCAGCCTCATTGCCCCCCTTCTCCAGCAATTCAACCATTTTAGGTCCAGCCGTTTTAATCTGTCCCATTTGCGCTTCAGCGAGAGTTTCTTCGCGATCCGCCTGCTCTTTGGCGATACCTTCAAATCGAGCTAAACGTAGACTCTTTCCGAATTCACCCATGTCACCGCTACGGCGATGGATTCGAGCTGAAGCGATGGCCGATTCGGCCGTTCCGGACCAAATCCAATCGGCAGCATGAATGTAATTCCAGGCCCGATCTGTCTTGTCCTGACTTGCCAGGGTTAATGCCTGTTTGGCAATTCCCTGCGCGATGGGGCGCCGCTGCAGAATCATGAGGTTCATACAAAATAGCAGCAGGGCGATTAGCCACCATAATCGCAATCGGTTTCGAGGAACTGGCTTAGGTGAATTCATATTTCGTACGGGGCTCAATGATGAAACCGGCAATCGACAACAATTTGATAAATTCAATCGCAACCAAATACAATCAGCTTTTGTTAACAGTTAACGTTCGGATGTGGGGACTGCCGTGAGCAATACCGTAGATCCAATTGCACAATCCCTTTTGCATTTTAGTCGCTCTTCAACGATTTCCAGTTCCAAAGTCAGGAAACTTACAAGGCAAATACGTTACCGAAGACCGTGGTGCACCTAATCGGTGATTCCTCAGTTTCGCAATTGTTGCACGATGGTTACATGTGTATTCGGGTTTAGGGAGGGAATCGTCTCTGTTGTACCGTCTCCCCAGGAGATCGATGCCTCCAGCGGAAGTTCACCTTCCCCGAAGCCCCAGTGAAGCACGTAGTCTCCTTGAGAGAGATAACTACCTCCCCCAATAATGGATCGAAAATGCTGTCCACGATTGGTTTTTACTACGACCTGTGCACCTATGGCATCTCGGTTCACTTTGGTACCGATCAATTGCATTTTAAGCCACGTCCCTTTAGTTTTGGAATCGTTGCGGAGTAGGGTGGCGGGTTGATTGACATGTGAAAACACGAGATCTAAAAGCCCATCGCTATTGAGATCGGATGCTACAACTCCCCGCCCTGTGTGTCCTTTAGAGAAATAACTATCCGAGCCGAAGGTGCGTAGGATTAACTTCCCTTGCTTTGTACTTTCGATATACATCGGTTCTTGATCACGCTTTCCAGATCCAGGATACCGCATGACATGACCGTTAGACACGATTAAGTCTTCATGACCTTTGCAAGCGAAATCACCTGATACCGTTCCAAACCCAACGTAAAGTAAGCCAAAGGCTGTGACCCCGGTTCGTTCCGAGATGCAACGAAAATTACCATGTCCTTCATTTCGGTAGACCGCAAAAGTTTCGCGTTCGTAGTTTGTCACGAAGATATCAGGCTTTCGATCACTGTCATAATCGAATAAAGCGACCCCCATGCTGCCATTGGGAACTCCCAGGTGATCTAGTGCGCACCCAGCAATAACACCCGACTCACGAAGGTTTCTTCCTCCCTGATTCATGTAGAGGAAGTTATTGGTGGTATCGTTGGCAACGTAAATGTCGAGCTTTGAGTCTTGATCGAAATCGGCTGCAATCACCCCTAGACCTTTGCCTTCCGGAACCAGTCCAGTGCTGTTGTCGGAGCGAATAAAAGTTCCATCTCCCTGGTTCCAGAAAACTAAATCATTTTCACCGGTAAACACCTGAGGAGTGCAAACATCTTTGCCGTTTGGTGAATTGCCGAGACAGCTTGGATTTTTCTGCCATGACCAATCGACATAAGTAGCAATGAAGATGTCGACTAAGCCATCGTTGTCAAAATCGCCAAATGCAGCGCTGGTACTCCATAGATTTGACTCAACGCCTCTCTCCGCAGCGCACTCCTGAAAAGTACCGTCTCCCATGTTGTAAAAAAGCTGCAGGCCGCGATAGCCTGTGATTAGAACATCAGGAAAGCCATCATTGTCGATATCTGCAATCGCTACTCCGTGAGTATAAAGATTTGAACCGTCGACTCGCGCAGCGGCTCCCGACTCGGTAAATCTCATCTCGGAATCGGATCGCCACAGCGTCGCCGGTAATCCGGTCAGCGGCTGATCTCTGACAATATTGCCTCCCGTTGGGAACAGTAGATCGAGAGTTCCCGATAGATCGTAATCCAAAACACCCACACCTCCGCCAATGGATTCAACAATAGAGAGTGCGTCTGACTCTTCGCCGTTTCGGTAAATGCTACTGACGCCACTTGCTGTCGTAACATCCTGAAAAGTAACGTCAATCGGCGGTTGGCTTTTATTCGTTGCAACCGCATTTTGGTCAGCGGCGTTGTTTGGGAGTGGTTTATCCGACTGTTTTGTGCAGCCGGTAAGCAAAAGGCAAGCCAGCACACCATAAAAATAATGATGGAACCGAGAACTGTATAATCGCTGGGAAAGACATGCATGGCAACTGTGTGAGCTAAGCATAAATATCCCGTAGCCAAGGTGAAGAATGCAGTTAAGGATTTGGTAGACCGGCGGCCTTGGCATGAAATTCCGCCATGGGTCGATACTCGGGTGACGATTCGGCGAGTTGGCGATAATGCTCCGCGAGCGCCCGATGAGCCTCTCGATAGTTCGGGTCAAATTTGAAGATGCTCTGAAGCCAAAAACGCCCCATACGCATCGATTCATTTTCTAACAGTAGTTTTCCCAGTTCCATTCTCGCCTCAAGATCATCGGGCTTAGCCGCAATTCTATCTCGAAGAGGATTGGCTCGCTCAAGAGCAGTTCTTGCTTTTTGAACTTCCGCAATGATGCTGTCGGATTGCTCGATTTGTCCCAGTCGCCGCAACGTAAGTGCCAGCGAGTAGCGAGCGGTGAGGTCTCGAGGGTTCTTGTCGACCGCCAGTTTGAGCCACTTGTAAGCCTCTTGGTAGTTTCCAGCTTCAGATTCCAAATCTCCCAAGGTCGCTGCAGATTCGAAATGCTCAGGTGCTTCCTCGACAGATTGATAGGAACGAATGATGGTTTCGTAATCTTGCTGCAAAACTTCTTGCAGTATTTTTCTAGCATTTTCTCCTTCCCCTAAAGAGCGATAGCAAAGCGCGAGCTGAATTTTTGCGGCTTCTGGTAAAGGCATAGCTAGGCAGTTCTCGAATGCCTTTTTAGATTCATCAATTTTGCGAATAACGAAATAAACGCGACCCAATCGATACCTCGAAGGATAATAGTCGCTACGGCGTTGTAGCGACGCGAGATAAGCGGAAATCGCTTCATCCCAAGCCTGAAAATGCTCTTTGATTCGGCCCAGTCTATAGTCAGGACGTGGGTCGCTAGGAAAGTCTCGACGCCATGCATCTAAGATCTCGTTGGCATTGTCGAATCTTGAATTTGCGGCTAATCCATTGGCGTATGCGTCACTAATTTCATCGGCTTCGCCTAGTCCATTACTGAGCCATTGGAAAAGGTCACTTTCAACGCGATCGAGTTTTCCGGTTTGAGCTAGCGCCATGGCTTCTTCCATTTTCACATCGAGCTCGTCGACTCCAAGGCGCGAAGCACGTGATAAGTGCTCAGACATCTCGTCCAGCATTCCTTGGTGACGAGCGATTCTCGCTGCAATCATTTCCGATTGCACATTGTTGCGATTGAATCGTGAGGCCCGCTCAAGCCATATTTGAGCTTTAGCATAGTCGAGATCGGTCATGGATCTGCGAGCAAGAAGATTCAAGATGCGGGCTGGAACATCCAAGAAATAACCCGTCACAACAAGTGCCAAGAGGATTGAGACGAGTATTAAAAAGTTGTTCGGCGAACGAAGTCCTTTGGTTTTTGAAATAGAAACAGCCGATCCCGCCACGGGATCGGCTATTTTGTCTGTGCTATTACTGCGATGTCGCTTCACCCGCATACGGGTCATACTCCTGCGGTCGCGATCGATCTGAAGCCTTTTCGGATTACAGTTTTTCAAGCAACGCTTTAGCTTTAGCTTTCAAGTCTTCAGGCTTAGTAGCCGTCATAAACGCAGCCACGTCAGCTTCAAGAGTCTTGGCTTTCGCAGCGTCAGTCTTGCCGATTTCCGCCAATGCTTCATTAAGAATCATTGCACCGCTACCGGGTGAATTTCCGCTGGTTGCGATTTCCTGCAGCAGTTTCTTGCTCTGTTCAACCGCTGGTGCCACGTTAGCGGGAATGGTCTTTGGGCCACCGCAACCCACGAGCGAAGAGCTAACCACAACTGCCAAGGCAGCAGTCGCAAAAAAATTTTTCACCTTCATGTACGTCTTCTCCTGAGTCTTTACGAAGAGAAATTCTAATTCGTTCACTGGTACGTGAGCGACGTGGTAAAGTATTCACATCCACGTGATACCTACTTGGAACGTTCTTAAAAAAAGATCGGCCCTGTTAACCAGGACCGATCTTCACATTCTAACAAAACTTGAGTCGTTGCACAGGCAGCAAATTCCTAAGAATTCGCTGCCGGCAATGACCCGCGGTTTGATTAATTATCAGGGTCGTTCACTGCCTCACGACCTTGAGCAGTACCTTGCGACTGATACAGCAGCAAGTCAACTGAGTCAGCGATGAAGCGAACCGAACCGTCACCCATAGCATGCTGAGCACCACCAGTGTGGCGGCTACGAGCTGGGAACACACCGTTGGAGTCACCCTGACCGCAGCCGGTGCAGTCCATCAAAGATGGCCAACGCCAGTTTGGTGTTGCCAATGTATTGAAAGCCGAATTGTACTGGCCTGGTGCAATCCAACGATAACCGGCCACGCTACGGTGAGCAGATGGTCCAGCAGAGAGAGCCGCTTGGCCTACGGCGTCTAACTGAGCTGAAGTTGGGAATCGTTGGGTTGTGGTTGGACGAAGCTGGGCAACGGCGATACCGATAGCCCAGTCAGCAGTTGGATCAAATATAGTTCCCGAATTGTCACCCATGTTCCACTCACCCAACATGATCGTATTGGATAGACCATCGGTGACGAGCGAGAAAGAGGTGTAGTTGACACGATTGAACATACCAGGCAGACCGTCAGCGGTCATGCCGAGACCGTAACCGATATTCGTACCAAAGCACACACCGTAGTTGGTGTTACCAGCATCACCACCGAAAATACCATCTTTCGCGTCCGATGGGCAACGGAAGGTACCGATGCGGTTGCGGCTTACGCTCCAAGGCGACACCGTCGCAGGGAAAATCACGCCCTGATCATAGTGACGCTCGTTGAACTTCAGCTGGTTGAACAAGTTCTGCTGCTCGATGTACGGCAGAATCATGGTCAACGGGGAATAGCCGTGCCAGTTGTTGTTCTGGGTACCGACTGCCGCACACTGAATCGAGCTTGCACCAGCAGGCAACTTCTTAAAAGTGTCGTGGTACATGTGATAGGACAAGCCTAACTGCTTCAAGTTGTTGCTGCAGCTCATACGACGAGCTGCTTCACGCGCCGCCTGAACGGCCGGGAGCAACAACCCTACGAGGACACCGATGATGGCGATAACCACCAACAGTTCGACGAGAGTAAAACCAGCGGGAGAACGTCGTCTCATAGATAAAGAACTCCGAAAAAAATGAAAAAAATAAAGAATCCCTAAAAATCACCCAGCCAAACCAACTCCCCAATCCGCTACCCTCGGGGAACCAGCTGTTTTAGACAAGATCTTGATAAGTTTGCCTCAATCATGGACAAGTCGACTGCAGCCCCGCAAAAGAACCGCTAAAGGCAATTATCCTTCCGTCAAATATTTTCGATTGTATTAATTTTTCCTAAAATTCCAATCTTGATTGTCGAAAAACGCACCACTTTATGGTGGAAAAGTTCCTGGAGGGGGGTGGTTCAGATCCACTAATTCCGTCGGTTTTCAATCGGTCAAAGAGGTCCCATTTCCGCGAGTTCCAACTTTAGCGGGATTTACGAAGCCCATAGGTCGAAAAAGACTACCATCCCAATCCTTGGATGGATTATCGGCCCAAATAGTTCCGTAAATCTAAGGGTAAGGGGAGACTATCTGATAGTAGTGGCAGTGAGCCTTGGGGTGGATCCGAGACCGCCACTATCGAAGTTACGAAGTCTCTACGGTTTGGCACTAATATGCAATCAATCAGCGGCGACAGAGGGCTTTTCGACGGGCCAAGCAAAACCCCAAAAATCCGCGAATATCTGGCCGAAGTAATCCAATTCCGACACTAACTCGCCAGCAACTTGGCTCAGCTCCAGTAGTCACACCGATCTCAGATCACCAAAAGCCGACTTCGAAAAAAAGCATTCCAAAAGTTCTTCTACGAAAGGATTTGCCGGATCAGAGAACACCATCGAGCTATTCAAGTGAAGTCGATTGGTAGTCGCAATCCTCAAGCGAAGTTCGGGCCACGCAGCTCGGAAATAAACTCTCCTTCGTTTACGGTCGCTCGCTCCGGCCGGCCTTTGTGAAGATAAGTCAAGGCCATGTGATCAATCCCCAGCAAATTCAAAATCGACGCATGGAGATCGTGCACATGCACGCGTCGTTCAACGGCACGTAAGCCCAGTTCATCCGTCGTACCAATCGTCTGGCCGCCACGAACCCCACCTCCAGCGAACCACATCGTAAAGCCGGTGGGATTATGGTCTCTACCGTTCCCTTGCTCGGACATAGGAGTGCGACCGAACTCGCCTCCCCAAATCACTAAGGTCTCGTCCAAGAGACCTCTTTGCTTGAGATCTTTCAGCAAGCCGGCAACGGGCAAATCCATCTGCTTGCACATCTGAGAATGGTTTGCCTCGATTCCCGAATGGGCGTCCCACTTGCTCCCCGTGCCATGGTACAACTGCACGAATCGCACTCCGCTCTCGGATAATCGCCGGGCCATCAAGCAGAGCTTACCGAATTCCGCCGTCTCCTTACGATCCAACCCATAAAGCTGCGTCGTCGAAGCCGTTTCCTTCGTCAAATCAATGACCGCAGGTGCTTCGGCTTGCATTCGAAATCCTAGCTCGTAACTGGCAATGCGAGCTTCAAGTTCTGATTGCTCCAAATGCTCTTTCGCAAAGCGTCCGTTGAGTTGGTTCAAAAATGAAAGCTTCGAAAGCTGTTGCGTTCGAGCAACACCCTCAGGAGGATTGATGTTAGGGATCGGATCGTTTCCTTCTTGAAAGCGAATCCCTTGGTACGCTGCCGGCATAAAGCCCGCACTCCAATTGCGCGAGCCATTGACGACTGACGTTTTATTGTCTTGCATCACCACGAAAGCTGGTAGATTGTCATTCTCAGTACCCAATCCATAGCTGACCCAACTTCCCAGCGATGGTCGTCCTCCGAGAATCGAGCACGTGTTCATTTGGCAAACGCCGGCCGAATGATTAATGCCATCACCCCAGCAAGATCGAACCACCGCAATGTCATCTGCATGCTCGGCAATGTGCGGAATCCAATCCGACATCCAGGTACCAGCCTCGCCATGCCGCTTCCACTTCCGTTTGCACTCTAAGATCGGCGAACGCGATTCACCCATCGACGTGATCACATCACCAAAACTCTCGGGCAACGATTGCCCGGCGAGTTTATTGACAAGAGGTTTGGGATCGAACAAGTCGATGTGACTTGGGCCACCTTCCATGAACAAAAAGATGGCGCGCTTGGCTGTTGCTC
>JBEGUT010000125.1:0-8904 GCA_041178745.1 Planctomycetota bacterium
TGGCATACTGCCCACGAAGGTCATTATCCTGCTGATTGTAAGCAGCAAGGAATCGACCATCGACCGAGAATCCAATCGCTCGAGCTCTGCGCGACCAGCGTGCTCCGATTTGTGGTCCAATCAGATTGTTGTCACTTTCGGCATGCCAAAAACTTTGATCGAGAAAACCACCAGTCGCAGTAACGTCGTACTGATCGCGTACTTTCAAATACCGCACGCCATAGTAGTAATCGAACTCATTGTTCCAATTGTGGCCTGGCAAACGTAGCAGGCGATTTAGTTCAAAGTTCTGCATCGTCAACTTATTGGACGATGCAACTTGGCTGAATGTCTGCAAGTACACGATCATATCATTGGTGTCTGTCGGAGCGCCGACATCGGGTGTACCATCAAACGGAGGGATAAATCCAGGTGGTGGTCCAGAATCGAAAGTTCCCAAGTCCTGACCCGAACGACCATAAATTTGGTTATTGTTCAAGTCATCATCGATACCGTCACCGTTCCCATCAACGAAACCACTCATCAGAGTGAATGGATCAGATGGTGCAAAGTTTACGCCTGTTACGTTGTAGGACTGAACTTGCTTAATATTCCAGAAACTAGCGAACCAACCGCTATCGCATTTGATATTCCCAAATTCGAAACGTTGGCCCCAACCTCCATCGTTGCTCATCCACGAGGTGTCGAGCGAATTCTCGAAACTGTATACAACCGAGTTGACGCTAACCAAACGCTCTGAAGCCTCATCACCAAAGGTAGCGACATTTGGCTTATTGACAAAAAACAGAAGGGCTTCCAAAGAAGCGAAATAACCGGAATTCGATGGTCCAGAGCACCATGGAGCATCGGCACAACTGTCACTTGAACTAGCGATCGGTTCTCCGGCAGAGTATTCGGATTCCTGAAAACTCGCGAATTGCGCCGGAGCATTAATTCGAAGCGATTCGCCATTTCCCGCTACGTCGCTTTCCGCAACTCCACCTACCATTGGCGTTGAGGAGAGCGATGGAAATGGTTTCAGCTTTCCAAATGCTTCTGAACCGGAGGTGGGTGTTAATGAATCGCTACGTTTACCCTGCACGCTCGCTCCGAATCCAACTGGCTGGGCAGGTATTCCCACCGATGAACCTGAAACTGCAACATTGGCGGTCGGTTGCGAAACAGTTCCCGGAACAGCCTGCGACTGAGAGGTAGGCATGTTGCTGGACGGTTGTTGACTGATGACCTGCGACGCACTTGGTGCAGCACTAGTCGACGTCGTAGCCGTCGACGGCTGCGTCGAAAAGGGACCATTCTGTGCCTGCGGGAGGTAGCCGGAGCCGCCTGCGGCAAAGGTTGATCCGTTTCTATTCTGTATCGCTGTGGATTGATTGTTCCATATCGGAGGTGCAACAACGTTCGGAACGCCCGTAACGCTTGGCGGTTGGGCAAGGTATCCAGATGGCTGGTAACTGGGCAACGCAGCTGGGCCTTGTGCAGCAAGCAGAGAAGGTAACCCCGCCATCAGCAACAAGCTTTTGAAAAAAGCACGAGTACCAAGCCGCATCGGCATGTCCCACCATCCTTGGTAACACTGTTTCCTGAAGCGCGTCCTGAGATCAAGGTGGGTTACGCGGCACTTATGCAAGTACCCCCTATACATAGATCGCATCCATCGCGCGCCATCACTTCCGCGTATTCCGGATATCGACCTGCTGTTTTAAGAATATTTGGAAGAATAGGGAAAGATGATAAACGCGTCATAATCGTTAGAGACAATTGGGGACCGCAAGAAGCTTTTCCCTAATAATCGCCGCCACATCTTACCTAAGTGTTACAGATTCTGATATGCAGCAACAGCCATCACATCACACCGCTCATTCTCAGGGTGACCGCTATGGCCTCTAACGTGATGATATCTCATCTGGTGCCGCTGAATGAGTTCATCGAGTTGCTGCCACAGCTCTACGTTCTTGACCTCTTTTGAGCCACCCGCACTCGACTTTTTCCAACCCTTCTTTTTCCAACCCGCCATCCAGGAACTCAGGCCTTGTAGGACGTAAGAGCTATCCGAGTACAGATCGACCAAACAAGGTCGCTTGAGTGCTCGCAATCCTTCAATGACGGCAGTCATTTCCATTTGGTTATTGGTTGTGTTACGGACACCTCCCGAGGCGACTTTCTCTTTTTTTGTCGCAACATCTCGTAGGATATAGGCCCAGCCGCCAGGTCCCGGATTTCCGCTGCAAGCACCATCCGTAAACAATTCAACATGACTCAACTTCACTTCTTCACTTGCCATGCAAAGTTGTTTCCCAATCTAAGAGTTGCGTTGGGTAGGAGTAAAACCCTCCACCTGACTTCTGCCCAAGTTGGCCATCTACAACCCATTTTTCTAAAAATGTTATCAACGGTTCGGCTGGAGTTGGTTGTGTGAATCTAGAATTCTGTAACGCTTGCTGCACGACATCCAGTCCAATCTGATCCATGATCCAGAATGGTCCTTTTTTCATCCCGCTTAAATCCATCCATCGCTGATCGATCTCCTCCGGCGTGGCCACTCCTTTGTTGGCCAACTCTAAAGCAGAACGGATGAGTGCTTGTAGCAACCAATTGAAAACGTAGCCCGGGTGCTCCTTGCGGCACAGCAAGGGTTTTTGCCCAATTTGTTCCGATAAGTTCAACAACCTTTCTACAACCTGCGGTGATGTCCCCTCCCAAGGCATGA
Source organism: Planctomycetota bacterium (assembly GCA_041178745.1). GTDB lineage: Bacteria > Planctomycetota > Planctomycetia > Pirellulales > Pirellulaceae > JAFLCP01. Next base: position 2,708 of record JBEGUT010000125.1, read on the forward strand.
TGTCTACTGCGGACGACAAAAACACTGGCACATGAAAGTGATAATGAACGAATCGCTCAGGATGTGCCAATGAAGCTTGAAACATCGAGGGAGTAAAATAAGAACTATTCGAGGCCAGAATGACCGCAGGCTCGAATGTTTCTGATAGTTCTTTCAACAAACGCTTCTTAAGCGAAGCTTGTTCCGGTACACACTCAATCACCAAGTCTGGTTGTATCTTAGGATCGTCCACTCGCAGGGCAGGGGAGAGGAGCCGATTGATATTCGCTTGATGCCCTGCGTTCCAAACTCCTCTAGCTACCAATCGCTCGGTTTGCTCAAACGACCAACGCAAAGCCTGTTCGGTTGCGGTTGGAAGGCGATCGAAAAGGTAAGTACGACATCCATGCGAAGCGGTTTGCATCGCGATCTGACGCCCCACCCAACCCGATCCAACAACCAATACTGTATCTATCGCGTTATCAGCCAATTCGGTTCGAATCCTTCCCTGCAACTTCGGATTTGAATCTTGATTCCATCCAGTGTTTACAGCATTGTGAGACATACCGCCTCCCGCAACGCACAACACTGCCGAATGATTTCAAGTGACAGGTATTCTATACCAAAGGGAGAGCCCCTTGACTACCTATGACACCAGCTCAAGCGGCCGAATCTAAGTCGAATTGATCTGCCGATCTCCGAGGCTGCCTGGATGGCAAGCACCTCGGAGATTCCGCAATCTAAAAGTCCCGAAGAATCAACCTTCCGGACGGAACACCACCCCAGCCAACGGTGGTAACTGCATGCGAATCGAATACGGTCTACCATGATGGGGAATCGCCTCAGCATTAACACCAGGGAAATTACCCACATTGCTTCCACCATAGTAAGCGGAGTCGCTATTGAGCGCCTCGCGATAAAAACCGAGTTTCGGAACACCCACGCGATACTCGCGAACCACAGGTGTAAAGTTGCAACAGACAAGCATGAAGTTCCTGCGATCCTCAGCATACCTTAGGTACGCCAAAGAACTGGCTTCACGACTCATGCAATCAATCCACTCGAAACCTTCGCCTGAAAAGTCGATTTCATGGAAGGCCTTCTCCTGAACGAGTATTCGATTTAAATCTGCCATCAATCTTTGGATGCCAGAATGATTCTCCCACTTCAGCAGATCCCACTGGATTTCGCCATCGTAGTTCCACTCATGCCACTGAGCAAACTCACTTCCCATGAACAACAATTTTTTCCCTGGATGCGTCCACATATACGTGTAGAGCAATCTCAAGTTCGCAAGCTTCTGCCAAAGATCGCCAGCCATTTGAGCGACCAATGCTCCCTTACCATGCACGACTTCATCATGGGATAGTGGCAGCGTAAAGTTTTCGGTAAAGGCATAGATCAGACTGAAGGTCAGTTCATCATGGTGATACTTGCGATGAATTGGATCGTTTCGCATGTAGCGCAGCGTATCATTCATCCAACCCATGTTCCACTTCAGCGAAAATCCTAAACCACCATTCTCCACTGGGCGGCTGACACCGGGCCAAGCGGTAGACTCTTCAGCGATCGTCAACACACCTGGGAATTGAGCGTGTGATTGGGTATTGAATTCCCGAAGCAGATGAATCGCATCGAGGTTTTCGCGACCACCGTAAACATTAGGAACCCATTCTCCTTGCTTGCGGCTATAGTCCAAATAGAGCATCGAAGCTACTGCATCGACTCGCAATCCATCGATGTGATACTCATCAAGCCAGAACAGAGCATTAGCGATCAGGAAGTTACGAACCTCATTTCGACCGTAATTGAAGATCATCGTTCCCCAGTCAGGATGCTCACCCTGCCGAGGATCTTCATGCTCATAAAGCGCCGATCCATCGAATCGTCGCAGACCGTGACTGTCTTTGGGGAAGTGGGCAGGAACCCAATCGATGATCACACCAATTCCATTTTGGTGGCAATGATTGACTAGGTATTTGAAATCTTCGGGCGTACCGTAACGACTAGTAATGCTGAAATAGCCAACCGTCTGGTAACCCCAACTTCCGGTGTAAGGATGCTCGCTGATGGGCATCAGTTCGATGTGCGTGAAGCTCATCTGCTTGCAGTATTCAACCAATTGATGGGCAATCTCGCGATAATTCATCCAGCCATGGACACCGCGTGAATCGCGACGCCAGCTACCAAGATGAACTTCATAGATCGAGACTGGCTTGCGCAGCGGATCCTCCTCCGCTCGTCGTGCCATCCAATCAGAATCATTCCATGTGTAGGTGCTCAGTTCGGTAATGATCGAGGCGGTGCGAGGAGGCAATTCAGCATAAAATCCAAATGGATCACTTTTGTCTACGGTCTGGCCATCTACCGTGCGAATTCGGAATTTATATTTTTGACCTACCTTCGCACTGGGAACAAACAGTTCCCAAACGCCAGATGCATGCTGCTTGCGCATCGCATGCTGCCGGCCATCCCAAAAATTAAAGTCGCCGACAACTTGAATGGACTGAGCGTTGGGTGCCCAGACTGCGAAATTAATACCGACTTCGTTATCAACCGTTCTGCAGTGTGCACCAAGACGTCGATATATATTCCAATTCCGCCCCTCGCCAAAAAGGTACCGATCAAAGTCGGTCATCAGTGGGGCGATTGAATAAGGATCCTGCATTTCAGTTACATCACCTCGCTCGTTGGCAACTCTCAGTCGATATTGATTGTTCGGATCGTCGCCATCCACCGGACATATCGCTTCATAAAAACCCGATGGATGAATCCTTCTCATCGGTCGGATCGCTCGATGCTGCTTATCAACCAACCACACCTGCTGCGATCCTGGAAGGAAAGCTCGAACTGCTAAAGCTTGCCTTCCCTCATGCTCGATTCGATGCGGCCCTAGCAACTCGGCTGGATTCTCATGAGTTCCCTCAACAACCCGTCGAATTCCATGAAGCGGTACCTGCGTGCGCACGTCAAACTCCGTTGTTCTCAAAAGTTATAGCGTAAAATGGTTAAGATCAGTAAGTAGGGAAGCCGTCTTGGGAAAGAGATCCAGCGGATTTGAGCAACCATCCGCAGATACGCCCTCCATGACTTGTCCCTCGAGTACCAAAAACTTGTTCACTAAATGCGGTTAGGTGGTTGCTAATTCCATCGCCCCCTGGCGTCGACCTGACAACCACTGTCCGATGTCTCGAATCGATTCCAAACATCGATCGGCAACCTTCCGCGAAGCCCTACGATCTCCACGAACATTGGGAGACGCCACATGGGGACGCGAAAGCTCCATGATCTCCTCATCTCCCGCCGCGACAGCCGCTAAGTCAGGCGTCATGCGACAGTTGACATCATGGAAATCGAGTGCATGGGAAACTCGCTTCCAAAGATCAGCATTTCTAATAGGGCGCCACGCCCCAAAATGCTCCCAGCGATATTCGTTGTCTTGCCATTCATTGAGCCCAAATCGTAAGCCTCGACTGACATAGCGACTCCCCGTCAGCAAAGTCACTCGACTCGGCTGCTCAAGTGCTTCTAGGGCTCTCACCAAAGCCAGCAACGATAATCGATCTGGACTCGCTCCCGATTCGATATCTGTCGCCTCGAGTCGTTCCTCAGAATCCAACGACTCCAATACGAAATGCCACTTAGACCCACGATTGGTTTCAACGCCATCGCCAGAGAGCGATGCTACAGGGGAGTTAACAACTCCGCAGTAAATCAGGTAATGCGGTTTGCCAGCGACCATGAGATGCGTATTCCGCAGTTAGGAGTCAAGTTCCGGTTCTGCGCCATCCATGGCTTATCGAAGTAGGGTCGAATTCCGCTGATTACGCAAAGTAAACAACGATTCCCTTTTTCCCTTGGTGCCCCTATCGATCCGCGCCCCCTCCTGACTTAAATCCTCCGACGCTGAGAAACTAAATTCTTTAGTGAAACGCTGCCTGATGAAGCAATCGAAACAGTTATGACGACACTAACAAACGCAATGACTTTGCTTTATTGCTTCGCCACTACCAGCAGTCGCTCGGAGGCAAGTACCAAACGCTTCTATGATCCGGAAAGAAACATCAATTTGCTCGCCGACTGCAGAGAAGAAATCCTAGGCGGTGATCGAAGCGATTCTTACGATCGTTTACTCACTAAAATGCTTCCCCCAAAACACCTCCCTAGATACATTTGTCCACACACCATTCACCCGACCAACGCTTTCAAGTGCCCCCAGCTTCGTGTACCGTATATGGGATTCTCTCGTAAGCAGCGATCTTTTAAGAACCGTTATTACAGCGAATTGATACCGAGCTTTTTCGCTCGCACTCTTAATTATTCTTTCATGACGATACTCGAGGAGCCTCCCACTATGAGTCTTACATCACGCCGACAATTTTTAAAACAATCCGCGATCGCTACCAGCGTATTGGCCGCTTCCGGATTGCTACCCAATTTTTCACGGTTCGCTCATGCTAATGAAAGCGAACCTCGCTTCAAGATTTCTCTCGCCGAATGGTCGCTGCACAAAACTCTCTTTGCCAACAAGATCACCAATCTCGACTTTCCTAAAGTTGCCAAAGAAGAATTTGGTATCCACGCAGTCGAGTATGTGAACCAGTTCTTTAAAGACAAAGCAAAAGACACAGCCTACCTTACTGAACTAAAGAAGCGAACCGAGGATTTAGGTGTGACCAATGTCTTGATTATGATCGATGGCGAAGGAAATCTGGGCGATCCCAAAGAAGACAAACGTCTCAAGGCGGTTGAAAATCATCACCGCTGGGTCGACGCAGCGAAGTTTCTCGGCTGCCACTCGATCCGCGTCAACGCATACTCGGAAGGTTCTTTCGAAGAACAAACAAAACTTGCCGCTGATGGATTGCGACGACTCGCTGAATACGCCAAGCCTCACAACATTGGAGTCATCGTCGAAAACCACGGCGGACTAAGCTCCAATGGCAAATGGCTTTCTGGTGTGATGAAGACTGTTGGCATGGACAACTGCGGCACGCTTCCTGACTTCGGAAACTTCCGTGAATACGACCGCTATCTCGGTGTCGAAGAAACCATGCCCTTTGCGAAAGGCGTGAGCGCTAAGAGCCACGACTTTGATGACAAAGGAAACGAAACTCACACCGACTATGAAAAGATGCTCAAAATCGTCGCTGCCTCAAAGTACAACGGCTTTATCGGTATCGAATACGAAGGCAGCAAACTAGATGAATATGCTGGCATCCGTGCCACCAAGGCTCTGCTGGAACGCGTGCTAAAGAGTATCGGTTAACTAAAAGTATGGGTTGTTGATTTTCATCGATAATCAAAGCCCGTATTCTCTTGCAATGACGATATCTTCGGCGTGGTAGTTTGGGCCCCAAGCTACCACGCTGATAGCCCCTTTCTTCTTCATCGATCGATTGCACCAACAAGCTGCCGAGACTCCGTTTCTGGCAACTCTTGATCAATGTGTCTAACTTAGTCTCTTTTCTCACTCACCCTAAGGCGCGTCGGCATGAACACACTTCTACCTTGCGGTTCCAAAGCGATAGCCTCGGTCAGTTTTCTTTTCCCTCTTCGTCAATCACTTAGTCTGCTCAGTTCAATTTGCTTACTGATACTCGCATCGACACCACTACAAGCCGCTGACCCATTTTGCGCTGGTGCTGCCTCGACCATTATCACGCCTGATCCGCTCTTACCAGTCTCCGGCGGTATGGGGCCCACTCAACCTGCGACCAAAAAGCTTGGGGAACTGTCGACTCGAGCCGTCGTGATCTCCAAAGGAAAGACCACCGTTGCCATTGTCAGCGTCGATGCACTTGGCTTTCCATCCGTTCTCGTTCAACGCGTCTCAAAGAAAATCCCTTTCATCCCTCTCGAGAACATTATCGTCGGCTCAACGCATACGCACAGCGCGCCTGATTTCTATGCATTCCCGGATGGACAAGGTGGACATACTGGCGATCTCGCCTACATCGATCAAGTCTGCAACAAAATGGCCGAAACGATTATCGCTGCCCATCGCAACATGAAGGAATGCTCGCTGCGAGTCGCGACTGGAAACGTTGAAGGCCAAGTCGCATATAACTACTACGCGGTGGAACTGTTCGATCCACGAGCCTCCGTTTTGCAATTCATTGACAACGACAAAAAGACGATCGCTACTCTCGTCAACTATGCCATTCATCCCGAAGTACTAGGAAACGAAGTGGGCGCAATCAGTCCCGATCTGATTG
>JBEGUT010000126.1:0-8851 GCA_041178745.1 Planctomycetota bacterium
CCAAATAGCAATAGCGAACATCCCCCGCAGACTAGCAAAGCACTTCACTCCTTCCTCTTCGTAAAGATGTAAGGCAACCTCTGTATCCGATCGGGTTTTAAAAATATGCCCTCTACTGATTAACTTCTCTCGCAACTCGCGAAAATTATAAATCTCCCCATTACATACGATATGAATATCGCCCGACTCATTAGCAATTGGCTGTTGCCCTCCCTCCACATCGATCACGCTAAGCCGTCGCATGGCGATACCACCACCATCTACTGCCCAACATCCTTCTGCATCAGGGCCCCGATGGATAATGGCTTGTGCCATCCGCCTTAAGATTTCTACTGCTGGGGACTTTGGAATGCTCTGTTGAACAAGTCCGACGATACCACACATTGCTAAGGACCCTCGACTGCAGCGATGTTGGATTCAGTCGTGGCATTACCTTCATATTCGTTCGGCAGAGAAAGATTATCCTCTAAATTATGTCGCCCTGGCCTACCAGAGCTTGCTAGCGTTCTCGCGTAAACATTCCGAATGCGCAGCGCGACTTGCTCCAGACTAAGCCCCAGATTGACCAAAGCGTCTCTACCCTTGACGTCCATCTTAGCTTGCAGGACTTCCGTCATTGCTCTAGCAAGTTGCACCGCGTTGCGTTCGCATACAAAGTAGCCTTGGACTCCAGCCAGCAACTCAGCGACATCGCCTACTGGAACTCCAACGACTGACAAATTACAAGCCATTGCCTCCTTAACGACATTGGGCGAACCTTCAATCAACGATGTCATCCACATCGCTTCACAAGCATTCATGCACCAAGGAACCTCATCAGGCTGGCGTCCCCAAAGCGTAAGAATTTCGATCGGCAGGCCGGTTAACCTTTGCGTCTCCTCTGTAGCTGCCTTCGCTAACTGGTAACCTTTTCGAGGATTCGAAGGATCACCGGGAAAAAGTAAATAGGATTTTGTAGGGTCTAAGCCTAGCTTGCATTGCGCATCACTTTTCACTATCGGCCGAAACAAATCCAAATCCACTCCGTTGGGAATGATATGACAGACGGTAGGCGAGATCACATTCGCCATTTCACGGCTCTTGACAATAACTTGATCGATCCGACGAGCCAATAGACGATTACAATGCACCATGAAGCGACTGAATAGCGTCAGCGAACCGTTGTCGACTGGAGTACCAAGAAGATCATCTCCCATAAACGATAACACAACTGGACGTTTCCATTGCATCCTGGCGATCCAACCACAGTACCCAAAATGCGCATGAATCAAATCAACCTTACTGAGATTGGCCCACATTCGTGGAATCGCTGGACCGTACTTAAGAATCGGAATTCCCCTCATATCCTGAACCACTACTTCGACGCCCAATCTTCGCAGCGACTCGATCTGTCGCAGGGCAGGGGCCATACTTCCAGGTTTTTCACTGGTTGGCATTCGCGGCGTAATGCACAACACTCTCAGCGGTTTCTGTTTGCTTTCTGTGAGTGCATTTTTACTGGACATGGATCACATCCGTTGGGTAATCCAGTGGAGACTTAGGATGTGTACGCAAATAGGAAAGTAGCGTTTTGAATAGGCTTACACTTCGCACCGCAATCGATAAAACAGCCCCTTTTAAACTCCCCTTTTTTATCGCAACTGCCATAAAGGTCATAGCCACAAATCCCACATACCACATCACTTTGTCCGTCAACACGGCTAATGGTAAGGCGATCGTCAAGCAGAGCACAAAAATCGCAAATGAAAGTAAGTAGGGAATCGTATCGATACAATATTGCCAGCCTGCTCCATACTGCTGACAGTACTTTAAAACGGCCCCATAGTTGTACATTCTCGTTCGTGCTCGCCGCAGCACTTCGTACAATGTCTGCCTGTCCTCAGTGTATTTAATTGCCATCCTTCCTTTAATGCGGGCCACCTTCCAACCAGCCCGCCGAATCCTTAAGCAAAGTTCATGATCCTCTGCGGTTGGTAGATGCGGATTCACGGTACCAACCTCTTCCAACACACTTCGTCGAAATAATGCAATTCCTCCGAGCACTTTAGAATCGATCACCGAGCAGCTTAAATCCTGGCCAAAGACATTGGTCGCACCTCCCGTTCGTACTCCAGCAGGCGTGATATATTCTTCATCGAGAACACCTGCGACACCGGCATACACGGGATTATCATCAAGAAATCGAACAGCATCAGCAAGCCAGTTCGAATCGACTTCCGCATCACCATCCAGGAAGAAAATATACTCACCACCGGACCAGCGATAGCCGGTATAACGACCAGCAGCTACACAAAGCGGCCAATCAGGCTTAAGTTGCAAAATTGTGATAGGAAATCTTGAAGCAAGAGCGACACTCTTATCAGTCGATGCTGAGTCAACAAAAATGATTTCGGTATTGTGTATTTTACTTCTTACATTGATCGTAGACTCAATCCCGCGTTCAATGAATTGTTCTTCATTACGCCCGATAATGACGATACTTAACTTACATCGGTCACGATCTACTTCTCTAACCGTATCAACCTTTGATGAAATTTTTGCGTTAGCCATAACCTACTATCGCCCCGCCTTACCTGGTGCAACATCATTGAGAGTCGATGTGTTCCGTTTCGTCACCGCAGGAACAATCTCGTAGGCATTAACCATCCCGTAGACTACCAATACCAAAACCATTGAGACGTAGGGATGTAACGGTACCAAAAGACATAGCGAAGCCAAAATTGACGAAGGTGCAAGCTTGACAAGCTCACGTCCGATATGAAGTGGCTGGACCGCAAACTGAAAGTACAGGATGTGCTGCAGAACATTCACAACACTCGCAATGACAATACTCCATGCAGCACCATCGATTCCATACCTGCTTATTAGCCAGAAACCTAACACTGCCGTTACCAGGAAGTTAACAATTACGATCCGCAATACCAGCCTTTCTTTACCTTTTGCCCATAGTCCATGACCGAGAATAGGGTTGAGTGGATCTAGAAGCAATGTCACCGACAGAATTTGCAGAATCCGTCCGGCTTCCTCGAAGTCCGCATTTCCATACGCAAAAGAAAGTAAATCTTTTCCTGTCCAGAAAACGATCAAGGTCGCTGGCATTGCAATTCTAAGTAGTCCACTGATCATCATCGAGCAAAGATTGGCAAGCTGTGAGGATCCAGCAGTTGCCGCCCTTACCAAAGCAGGAAAACAACTATGTCCAACACTTCGGTAGATCATCGCCATAGGTTGCAGGAGTTGAAAGGACGCGGAAAGATATCCCACCTCTCGCTCCGAAGCGTATTTAGAAAGCAGTACTGAGTTTAATGAGACAGCGATAGCGGCTACACCATCGGACCAAAAAAATACCAGAGAATCACTGAGTAGCTTCCATGCTTCCCGAAAGCTGATACTTTGAGGCGAGAAACTCTTTATCGCCAACCAACAACATACCTGCATCATAAAGAATGAGAAGGTACGTGACAGGACAACAATTCCAGCGAGAACGACAACACTTGCACCCGAACTCATCGCAATATAAGAACCGCCGACTAACAAAATACTTCCAGGTAGATTTCCAGCAACAATCCAAGACATCTGCTCACGACCGCGAATCACTGCCTCAGCGATCATCGTCAGGGAGTAAGGTAGCAGTGCTAGCGATAACAGCAGAATAGTTTGGGAAGTTGCGGATTGGTAATTCATCGCTAGCGTAAAAATACACATTGCGAGAATGGATAAAAGCGATGGCAGCAGCGCAGCGAGATACCCGTTATACAGAACCTGAAATGATGTCTCTGGATTCATGGAGACCTTGCGAGTGATCAGCGTAGGCAATCCGGCCACTGCAAAAACATGAAAGGTATAAAGTAATGACAGACCGAGAGCGAGTTGGCCGAATACTTCAGCTCCAGCATAATGACCTACAATAAAGTAAACGAAATAGGTGCTCACTTTACTGAGCATCTCACCGCTCAGAATGGCAATCGCATTAATGCCAATCTTAACAAAAAGACTTTTTAGGCCACTCATCCGTACTTTTCCTCTTGCTCAAGAGGTTCAAGACCGAAACAAGCTAGGCCTAAACAAGCTGCAAAAACAATTGCTTCATAGCCGTCTGCAATGAAAGCGATTTCAGTGAAACTAGCAATTATGGCCAATGTCATGATAGCGAAAACTATTTTTGCGGCTGGTGCATCGCAACTGCGATTCGCAATGATCCAGCAATAAAAATAGATCGCTGTTAATAACGCGAACCCAAGACCAAACCCAACACCACCGAAGTTAAGCAACGATTCAATGTAGGCAGAGTGCGAGTGGGTAAGTCCCCAATTATTGTCGCGTTCGAATTGCTGAAGTCTCTTTTTTGTCCAAAAAGCGCCATAGCCAAATCCTTGTATCGGCCGTTGCGAAAACTCTGCAAGAGCTTGACTCCATATCGGCAATCTACCTGTTAACTTGGTTGGATCAGCATCATCGCGATCACGGCCAAGCAGCACTATTTTTTCTACAACCGCTTTTGGATTCACAGCAACAGAAGCTATTACGATCCCAAAGCAGATAAGCATCGCTACACCAATCACAACCCCTCGATGCTTCCACGAAGTACCATTCCATACAAGTGTAGCGGCGGCGATAACTGTAGCCCCCAAACCCGTTCGACTTTTTGTAAGAACTACAAACAATAGCCCTACTAATGCTAGAAGAAGATAGATCTTCCTTTTGGTATCCAGGAAGAGTGCTAGGCTTGCCGTAACCAGCAAACCGCAATTGAAAGCTTGTCGCGAGGGATGAAAGATGCCACTGAAACGATAATCTTCACCAAGCGACAGAAATGTTCCATAAGCAATCTCAGCGGCAATACTGATCGCCAGGAAAGCTGTGGACAAAAAGACAATTGCGAGAGAGAAGCGTTTAAAGTCCCAAATCCTCCCGAGACAGAAACCGGTAAAGCCAATAATACTCAAGACAATCGCACGCTTAACCGTTACCGAGGGGACATCCGACCAAAGCATACTGAGGTTGACGAAACCAAGCATACCGATCAGTGGAACGAGAAATTGCCAATTGATTTGTTTGGATTCATGTCGAGGCTGTAGGATTAGCGAGAGCAACGACCCGCAACCTAGCACAAAGAAAGCAATCTGCCTTGAACCCGTCGAACCGGTAGTTAGTTCATCGTAAAGTTCACCGCCGGTGAGTTTCGCGTACTGCAGCTTACCTGATACGACAAGAATAATTACCAACAAGAGCAGAAGAGACAGCCAGTAAGACAACCCAAAACGTTCCCGACAATCCGTTTCCTGCCTCTCGTAAGCAAGTACTCCTTCGTACTCGGCGGGTATTTGCTGTAGCAACATCTCTAGTCTTCCTAAGAGCGTTAAACGCGTATGCCCAGTAGATTCTCTGTCCACCGGGGAATCGCGCGCTTTATCTTATTGATCATCACTCCAAAGACGTTTGCTTTACCATGAATGAGTCGTTCGAGAAGACGCTCTGCCTCAAGAGAATCTGTTTCCCCTGATTCAATCACCAATACGATGCCATCTAATTGGCAGCCAAGCAAAACTGATTGGTTATGCGCAGTTGCAGGTGATAGGTCGACGATGACAATATCGGAAACATGTTGAAACTGGGCGATTGCAGCAGCCATCTGCTTCCAACTGTGATGACGCTCTTTACCCGCTTGCTTATCCTTGCTTCTACTGTCACAGGTCAGCGGCACGAAGCTAAACCCAGATTCGGTCGTTGAATCCAAGAAATCGGCTGGCGTTATCTCTCCCTGAATAAGATTTTCCAGAGAAGGCTTATCAACCATTTTGAATTGGCTCGATAGTGTTTTGCTTGAGCCTGAATCGGTATCAACAAGTATCGTTTTTAAACCAAAGCTAGTATGTGCGGTTAGGGCTAAGGCCGTTGCGATCGAGCTTGCCCCGCATCCTGGCCTTACTCCAATGACACCTAAGGTTTTACAACTTTCTGATTCGGTCCATTTCGAGGAAGGAGACGCCAATAAACGTGACAAAATTCCTCCGCAGTCTCGGTAGAGCTCCTCAGACAGTCTCCCTGTAAACTGCAAGGAAACCCTATTTTTGTTGCTGTGCGCAATCTGTCCGACGACCTGTTGACGAAGAACTTGCTCCACCTGTTCGGCGCTACGAAGCGACTTTGCACCAATCTCCTTAAGGAACGCGACTCCAAATCCGCCTAAGACACCAAGGACTATACCAGCAGCAGCAAGTAGTGGCTTATTGGGCTTAGCGGCTCGTTCGACAAACGACGCTGGCTGGAACACACTAACGTTGGATATCTTGTTCGCCTGTAGTTCGTCGATAACTCGAGCCTCTTCCTCCTTTTCGGCAAGTTGCTTTAGACTGTTGGTGGCAACATTGACTTCGCTGTCAATCCTTGTCATCTCTGCTTCGATATCGAGCAACTCCTCGATCTGCTTTTCAAAGTTCTCTTTCTGTTTTCTCTTCTCGGTGATAACAGATTCCAACCCTGCTATTTTTGCTTTCTTTAGCTGCAACTGCTCTTCGACTTGCAGAATCACAGGATTAGGTGTTGTACTTTCATCCATTCGTTCGCTATCGAGTTTTTCGAGTATTCCTCGTGCTCCATCGAGCTGCTCTCTAGTTTTTACAAGCAATGGATGCTCTTTGGTGTAAATTGCCGATTGACTCTTCTCGAGCAGTTCCAATTCATACACTCTTTGTCGCATGCCACTCCAGGTAGAGTCAGAGGCCTGTAGTTTGGAAGCGACGATTTCTTTCTGCAAACTAGCTTGCCCTGACTGCATTTCTGATACCTCAGCAGTCGTCTGCTCCAGCTCACCAACAGCAACGACGAGATCACGGTCTAATGCGGCGATTTGATCTTTCAGTAGAGATCGACTGGCCTCGACAGAGACCATGTTACGTTCAGACATAAACTTGCTCTTACGATCCAACAACTCTTTTACCCGTTTGTCCGATTCCTCGCGTTGTCCAGTAAAAAATTGCTGAGATCCTTTGGTGCGAGTCACTTGAAGGTGTTGCTCCATAAAGATTTCCATCACCTGCTTGGCGATCGCTTGAGCCATGGCTGGTGAGCGGGATTCAGCGTGTATGGTGATGACTGACGATTTCTTAGCGGCCACGATCTCCAAAGATGATTGAATTTTCATCACGGCTAACTCATGGTCGCTCAATGGATCGCGGAGTCCCGTAGCTCGCAATCCGAAGTCGAGAATATTGCGGGCGACTTGCTTACCGCGATTGACCATCAACTTGACGGTGGATGGTTGTTCGGCTGAATCACTCGGCAAAAAGCCATCAATAACAGCAGTAGCTCCAAGGTTTTCGACGACTTTATCGGCGATAGCTCGGCTGGAGAGGAGTTCGAGAGCTGAGTTGATTTCCTCTTCTTGAGACTTTTGCAACAGCATGGTTTGGCTGGTGGTGACTGTTGGATCGAGCGCAACACTTTCTCGTCCCACAAGAATTAACAGCTTGGCCTCACTCTGATAACTGCGAGGCCAGAGGAGTATCAATCCCCAACTCAAAAGACCTGTAAGAATTGTGCTACAGAGGATCAGTCGCCAGTAGACAAAAGGTAGTTGGATTATCGCATTGAGCGACAGATCGATCGGTTTCTTGAGAACGTGTCGAGTTGCTGAAGAGCGACCAACACCCTTTCGATTCGCTTCCGATATTTCGGAGACCGAGGTTGCAGAGCGAACTTTGGTAGTTTCTTGCTGCATTGTTGAGATAACAGCAACATCTTCTTTAGTATTCATTTTTTGCTACCAGTACCTCGGCGGTCTTTAACGATCGAACAGCTTCGCCGACTCTCGCAACCTGGTCGCGAGTCAATTCGGGATACATAGGTAATGAAACAATTTCATTCGCGAATCGTGTGCAGTTGGGTAGCCCCATGGGATAGGTAACGGAGTCACGAAATGGAGCAGCCAGCGGCAGTGGATTGGGATAATGAATTCCGCAGTATATTTTTTGCGCGGCTAGGAAATCGATCAACTGATCTCGCTGTGGATGACGAATCACATAGAGATGAAAAACGTGCTTGGCATCGGCGCGTTGGGTGGGCAGGATCGCTTGTGTGTCGGCGAGTTCTTCTTGGTACCACTGCGAAACTAACCTGCGCTGCTCGGTCCATTGCTCGATATACTGCATCTTCGCTAGTAGAACACAGGCTTGCAGCGTATCCATGCGACAGTTATAGCCCAGCAAATCATGTCGATTCTTGATCTTTTGACCGTAGTTTCTTAGCAGTCTCAGTTTTTCAGCGAGCTCGGTATTTTGGGTGGTCAGTCCGCCTGCATCTCCGAAGGCACCAAGGTTTTTCCCGGGGTAAAAGCTGAAACAACCAATATCGCCAAAACTGCCGATTCGTTGACCGTTAACTTCAGCGCCATGAGCCTGAGCAGCGTCTTCGACAACATACAAATCATGCTTATTTGCAATTTCGAGAATCTCCTGCATTCGTGCAGGCTGCCCATACAAATGCACGGGGATGATCGCCTTAGTACGATCGGTAATCACATCTTCAACAAGACTCGGATCAAGATTGTAGTCATCGGTATTGATGTCAACGAAGATCGCCTTAGCACCTGTATAAGCGATTGCGAATGCCGTGGCAGCAAACGAGTTTCCTGCTGTGATCACCTCATCGCCAGGACCGATATCAAGTGCTCTCAGAGCTAGATGAATGGCATCGGTACCATTGGCAACACCGATAGAATGCTTGACGCCACAGTACTGGGCAAACTTCTGTTCAAACTCTTCGACTTCTTTTCCTAAGATGTACCGACCGTTGTCGATTACATCCGTCATACGTTGCAATACTTCATCGCGAATAATACGCGACTGCATTG
>JBEGUT010000127.1:0-8846 GCA_041178745.1 Planctomycetota bacterium
CGGTGGCGACCCAAGCATAGGTCTTCCACGGCTCCCTATCTCCCGTTACCAAAGCCAGCCCTATCTCTTCTTGTCTCGCTTCGCTGAATCGCTGAAAGGTTAAAGAGCGATGCTTTTGATATTCCAGCTGACTTTCCAGCAGCAATCTCAATTGAGCTGCACCCAAGTCGGCCATCCGCAACTCGCCTTCAAGCCTTCGCTCCGCGGCATCTTTAGCTTCCTGCGATTGCTGAGCCAACGCATAGCTATTCTGCAGTTTAATTACCTGAAGCGCCACGTCCATCTCCATCTGCTCTTGCTGAAGCTTTGCTAGAGAGCCAACTTGCAGCTTACGCTGACCAAGTTCACGTCTCAGATCCTGTGAATGGAAGAGTGATACAGCGATAGCACCCTTGGAGCTTGCAAGTGAGGCCAGCGGCACAGCAGGAATAGCCGTCGCGAGAACTTGCTGCAAGGTTGTGATCTCGTCACGATCACCGCTCCGTTGTGGAAACGACTCCCAAACATTGATATCCGCGCGGAAACTATGAGCTCTCTGGAGTTCCTGCTTGCGATCCACTTGCTGAAAGCGAATATCGAGCGATTCCGAGGGCCAATAGATTTCTGAATCTGGATGCCGTAGCAACGATCTGAGTCCAACTCGAAGTTGCTGTAGTTGCATGGCCAGCAGACTCTCTTTCTCCTGGCAGTGGCTTTCCAATTCTCGTAGTTTGGACTGTAGCAGTTCAGCGTCCAACCCTGCATCTTTGAACTTCTCAGCAACCTCTCGGTACTGCACATGGATTGCTTTTAAGTCACTTAGCACAGGCCACTGAACCTGCAATCCAGCTAGCGCGAAGTGCAGTTTCCAGGCATCCGCTTTTAGCTCCTGTTTTCTGTGCTCCACACGTCGATCCAACAGTGACATCATCCAGCTTTCCAGCCTGCAATCTTTACCCGATCGCTGAGTCTTAACGCCCCACAGGACTCGTTCGCGTTGCAGGATTTCAATGATTGGGTCGTTGATGGTTGCCAGAGTGGCGACGTGCTGAAAGTCCCAGCGAAGAAAGTTTTCTTGTTCGAGGTTTTCCGATTCAGACAGGCTAAGGCCCGATACTTCCCTGTCGATCGTTCGAGCAGGCCTATCGGTGGAGAGGGCTTTTGCAGGCTCCTTCGCAAAGCAGCAAGAAGCAGCAAACACGAGGGACCATAAAATCGGCAGGATGACGATAAAAAAGGAAGAAGTGATATCCATCGCTAAGCGATTGAGCGTTTTGGATATCGATGGGTCGGACATGATTTTCGATTCCCCGCGCGGCAACATCTCCATTTCACGGGAGAGTGGCTCACCAGAAGTAGGCAGCCACTTAGCAGAATCGAACTTTTAGATTACCTACCTCTATTAGAGTGAAGCGTAAAGGAGTTATGGTGATTCGGTAAAGTTTAAGGGATAACGAAAATCCCCGGATCGCAATTTCTGTAGGGTTACTGTGGTTCAACTCGTCATCTACATCATTTTATAGTGCTGCTTGCGATAGATGGACTTTGCTATGCCATTTGAAGCGGCAATTACTTTGCAAATTTAGTGAAGCAGACACTCAACATCGTCGTCGCCCAGCAGAGTATGCCATCACGATACAAAAGCAGAGGGATGGTCCGTGAGCAGGTAACCAGAGGGATAAAGAGAAACAAAAAAAGCTCCCGGACGTGAACGAGTCCCAGGGGGGCGGAGGACTGCGCGCGACATTTCCGGGAGCTAATTTTTTGTTAAAGGAGGGTGACTCTCACATCCTGCGATTATCACCACAAACCGAGATTATCTTTTCTGCCAAGAGAGGTCTATCCCAAAATCCGTTTAAGGATCATTCTCTTCGAACCGCTTCATGCAGTTCCGCTTCAAGATTCACCCATCAACGTTTTGCAACCTTTGTGTTGCTCAGCGTCGACAGGGAGGAGAATAGAGACTGACCGAAGGAAAGGTCAAGGCGAGTTTTTTAGATATCTTGAAAACCTAGAAAAAGCTTTTTCGATACCAAGCAACTTGTCCGCGTTAATGCCTTAAAAACCCTGAAAAACAAGGGATTTCTGGTGCTAGCAAATCGTTGTGCAACTCGCCGAACAGCCTGAACTACTAGCGGTGCAGTCGAAGCGAATTAGTAGACCAACAGAGGGTGCAGTTCGACTTTAATCGAGTTTCCGTCATGCACCAAAACGCAAGGCGTCTGCCGTTCTGTCTCGTAACTGAAGGCTTCCTCTAATCGAGCGAAAAGCTGGCTGGCACTTAAGGCTCCTGAGGTGAAGGTGGTTGCCAGTTGGATTTTTAAATGGGCCACTGGTTGCAGTGTATCTCCATCGTTTGCTGAATTGATTCCGAGTTGGATTCTAGCTGCGCGGTAACAAACAGCGTCCAGAGCAAGACCAATGAGAATCATTTGGTAATTCCCATCCTTTGTTCGGCCAATGGTATCGTAACCTCGTAGGCTGCAACGCACCGCTCGAAGCAACGTCGCATCGCATTCTTCGAGGCCTTCTTGACCGAATCGCGAAAGAATTTCATCCCGATTGGAGATTCGCACGGAAAGAAGCGAAAGGCTCTTTTGCGAATCCTCGATCGTATGGAGTGATCTTTGTAGGTTATCGGTAAATTCCTCGACGCTCAGCAGTGGCTGAGTTGGAATTGGCTCTTCAAATTTTACGCGTTTGAATCGAATCGTCTCTGAATCATTCCCATCTTCAGCAGATTGAGTTGCCGAGGAGGCTATATTTAGGCATTCGGAAGTGAGTTGAAATAACGAATCGTCAGTAGCTGTTTTCTTTTGGCTCGCCTTATCGCTGCTAGTCTCTGGCGATTGAACCTTTGCTTCTAACTGCAGAGGTTGCCAGAGCGTTGCGGTCGGCAGGCTATCCATTGGCAACCACTCGCCTTGCGAACACCAATAACCTCGATCACGGCCGCGCTGTTTGGCTTGATAAAGCCCTTGGTCAGCTCTAGCGATGAGACTTGTTGCATTGTCACCGCTAACCAGATCGGCCATACCGACGCTGCAGGTAACTTGCAATTCGCCAATTTCAGTTGGAATGCGGATATCATGAATGGCTTTGCGTGCTTCTTCCATGACACGAACCATCCAGGCGGCAGGGCAGCCGGTAAACAATAGGCTGAATTCCTCACCCCCGTAACGTGCCACGACACCACGGCCTCTCAGTTTTTCCTGCAGCATCTTAGCTACAGCAATCAACACTTTGTCTCCGACAGCATGGCCATAGGTATCGTTGACCTGTTTGAATCGGTCAATATCTAATAGAACTAGCGTCGTCGTGCACTGTTGGCTCACGAAATCAGCGACTGCGTCATCGAGCGTTTCGTTGAATGCCAATCGATTCGATACACCAGTCAGGGCGTCAGTGCGGGCTTGTGCGGTAACTTCTTCGATAGCGCGAGCTTGGGTAGCAATGCGGCTTTGAGCAGCCTGCAGTTCCTGCTGCATGAACTTATTGGTTTCCAGCAAAGCATTAATCGCCTGCTCTAAAACCTTGGGATTTCCGGTATCTAACGAAACCAAGGCACTGTTGACGTTTTCCAACCTGTCGTTGTGAATTTCTACGCCGGCGGACATCGAACTGGCAATGGATCGCAAGTGCGAAACCCAATGCCGAAGTTGCTCCGTTTCAAGCTTCGAAGCAGCAGCTGTCTGGTGCCGCAGTTGTTGGGATATGACATATCCCAACCCCAGGCCCATCAAGGTGCCAGCTAATGTGCAAAGAAATTCAATCATTCGACATCTACATCATCGAAAACCAACTAGGATCGAACCAGCGGATACTTTCCGCCACTACGGGACGGTAGGTTGCTGGAGATATGCTGTCAAAAAATCCGTCGCTTTACTCACCCGTTACCAAGTAAAGGGTAAGGATTGTAAAGGTTGTACCGATATTGCTTGACAAAGCGAGGGATTGAGATATACCTTGAGCGTATTGAATCGTCGCTAATGTTTGAGCGGAATCGGGCGACGACAAGAATAGGATGCGATCGGTTAACGCCACAGCGAAAGTCAGAAATCGGACCTCGGTAGCTGTTAAGGGACTTTCCTCGTGACTTTGGCGTTTCAGACGCATGGAACGATTGAATGAAGCACTGCATGGTCGCGATGCTAAATTTCGACGACCCTGCTGCTGACAGAGGAATCGAAGATACTAAGACCGATGATACTAGCTGGATGATTGAGAGCGGTAGCGAAAACACCGACACCTGTCAAACTGAAGGGCCAGGTGCCCCCAGCAGTTCTCGTTGAGGAAGGAACGAGCCATGATCGATGCAGGACCCAGTAATTTATTACCTAAAATCCAGAAAGTTCTTTCTGACAGCCCGATCTGGGATCTTCGCCAGATTCGCGTCGAGCACATTGGCGATTCGCTGTACCTTCACGGACGTGTCAATTCGTACTACCACAAACAACTCGCTCAAGAGATTATCTTACGCTCCTCCCGCGAAATCTCCGTAGTCAATCAAATCGACGTGGTGGGGTAGCCGAGCACCTTTCTCGCTCCATTAGAAGATCATCATCTAGAAAAAACAGAGAAGATCAGGCACATACCCAGGACGGGAATTATCAAGCCTCTTGAAATCTGATCCGTGATCATCATTGATTTCGCGATCCCTCTACGGCATCCCCAATTTCCCTTATTAGGTCAAAATCTCGTTTACCAATTGTCCTCAGGTATCATCTCCACCACACGATCGATCAGAGAATCGATCGGCTCAGCATCCGAAACAATCTCCAGTCCAATTTGCAAAGAAACCACTTCGATACCATGCAGCTTGTCGAGCCTCAGCTTGACCAAATCTTTAGTCGTGCAAACCAAAAAATCAATCGTTTGAATGGGCAACACTCCTTCCACCCACCGCTGTAACCTCTCAACGTCGCCACGCTGATAGCTGCAGTGATCCTCAAACACCAATTCCTCGACAACTTCCGCTCCGAGATTCTTAACTGTCTGCAGGAAAGCTTTTGGGTTTCCAATCCCGCTAAAAATAAGGATCTTTCTCCCTTGAAGTTTTTCGATTGGCTCGAGACGATCGGGCCAGTGCAGCAAACCTTTGGAGCGATGGGTTGTCTCGATCCAAGCACAGGTCCCAGCAATTTTTTCCGCTCTAGATCGAATCTTGCCCAGTTCATCTCGCGACACTAAGTCGGCGCGGGTCAGAACGATTAGATCTGCCCTGCGAAGCCCCCGCACCGATTCTCGCAATAGTCCGCGTGGCAGCAGATATTCGAAACCAAATGGATTGGTAGCATCTAGCAGCACAATTTCGAAGTCTCGGTGCAACCTTCGATGCTGAAAGGCATCATCCAGTAGAATCACTTGTGCAGCTAACTCATCGACCGCCATCTGCGCAGCGGTGTGGCGGTCGGGATTTTGCACATGAGGAACATCGGGTAACAGCCGTTCCAGTTCGAGAGCTTCGTCGTTGACGGCTCCTGCTACTGCGCCGTAACCACGACTTACAATCGTGACTCGTATACCACGCCGCCGCAGTTGTTCTGCGAGATAGGCGACTACAGGCGTCTTTCCGGTACCGCCCACCGTCAAGTTTCCAACCGAGATCACTGGGGCAGTACAGCGTCGGATCGACAGGATTTGGTAATCGTACAGAAGATTACGAATCGAAGTGACGGTTCCATAAACCACGCTTGCCAGGGTTAGCAACCACCTCAGCAGCGTTACACGAAATCCGCGACGCGATCCATCGATCCAAGCGATCCACTGATGAGCTGACTTCATAAGCGACAACTCGCCATAAACCGTTGGAAGGGCTCGAAACAAAACGACACAAGCTGCGCCGTAACGCAGCTTGTGTTTTACTCATGATCGCATCGCTGAACAACTACAGCTTTCGGCAGATCGCATCGGCCATCTCGCTTGTCCCGACCGCAGTTGGATCATCGCGATGAGCTTTAAGGTCATAGGTAACATCTTTTCCTTGAGCGATAACCTCAGCGACGGCGTTTTCAAGTCGCGTAGCAGCATCTTTTTCGCCGAGATGTTCGAGCATTAAGACCGCTGAGAGAATCAACGCCGTTGGGTTTACCTTGTTGAGTCCTTTGTACTTCGGTGCGCTGCCGTGAGTCGCTTCGAAAACAGCGCCGTTAGGACCGATGTTAGCTCCGGGAGCGATTCCCAATCCGCCGATCAATCCTGCCCCTAAATCACTGACGATATCGCCATACAAATTAGGAAGCACGAGAACATCATAAAGTTCTGGCTTTTGCGTTAACTGCATGCACATATTGTCAACAATACGTTCTTCAAACTCGATACCAGGATAGTTCTTGGCAACTTCCTGAGCCGTTTTCAAATAAAGCCCATCGCTATACTTCATGATGTTGGCCTTATGTACCGCAGTCACTTTCTTTCGTTTGTTTTGGACAGCGTAGTCGAAAGCGCAGCGGACGATTCTCTCGGTCCCTGAAACGCTGATTGGTTTAATCGATACGCCGGTCTCATGCCCTTTGGTCTTGATCTTTCGATCCGAAGGAAGACCATTGATAAAATCGATCAACTGTTGAGTCTCTGGCTTTCCCGCTTCGAACTCAACACCGGCATAAAGATCTTCCGTGTTCTCTCGGACAATCACGAAGTCAACTTTGACATCTTTGAAGAAGGTCCGAACCCCCTTGTAGAGTTTGCAAGGACGAATACACGCATACAGCCCCAGTTCCTGGCGAAGGTATACGTTGATACTTCGAAAACCCGTTCCCACCGGTGTTGTGATCGGAGCTTTCAGCGCACAGCGTGTGCGACGAATACTGGCGATGGTACTGTCTGGAATCGGCGTACCCAGACGCGCCATTACATCAACGCCAGCTTCCTGCAAATCCCAGTTAATTTTCACGCCGGTCGCATCCACACATTTGCGAGCAGCTTCCGAAAGTTCAGGACCTGTTCCATCACCTGTGATAAGAGTTACATCGTATGCCATTGAAAAATATCCAGGGCTATGCCCAATTAGAGAGTTAAGAAAAGAAAATTAAATATTGCCAATCAATATTTAGAACGGGCAGGATTTAGCACAAGCAGGGATGAGAGCATTACAGCATAGGTCCAACGGTCCACGGGACAAACTCGTCATCGCCGAAGCCCAACTTTTCGCTCTTGGTTAAGTTTCCACTAGCGGTTTGAAGAACGCGCTGGAAGATCTCTTCACCCACCTCATCGACCGAAACGCCATTAAGGATTTCTCCCGCGTTGATATCCATGTCTTCGATCATACGTTCATACAATGGCGTATTGCTAGTGATCTTTAAACTCGGCACAGGCTTGCACCCAAAACAACTACCACGTCCGGTGGTGAACAAGACAACATTAACCCCCCCAGCGACTATTCCAACAACACTTGCCGGGTCATAACCGGGCGTATCCATCACCACAAATCCTTTGCTAGTGATCGGTTCGGCATATCCAAAAACATCTTCCAAAATCGTCGAGCCACCTTTGGCAACTGCACCTAAGGATTTCTCTGCGATCGTTGTTAAACCTCCCGCTTTATTGCCGACCGATGGATTGTTATCGAACTCCTGCCCGAAGATTCCGAGATACCATTTCCACCAGTCGATCAAACCCAAAAGCTTTTTCCCCACTTCTGGAGTTCGCGAGCGACGTGTGAGCAAATGCTCGGCACCATAAATCTCCGTGGTCTCTGCAAGCACGGCAGTTCCACCTGCTGCCACGACTCGATCTGCACAAGCGCCGACTGCAGGATTCGCTGTGACACCTGAGTAGCCATCCGAACCACCACACTCAAGACCTACAATCAAATGGCTCGCACTAACCGTCTGCCTCTTAATGTCGTTAATGCGGGGCAGCATTCCAGCAACAATTTCAACTCCCTTCTCCACCGTTTTTCTTGTTCCTCCTTCATCTTGCATCGAAAGCACCGGAATACCTCCCACGGAATGACCTGCGGTAGAACCATCGGGAAGGCGAATAGGAACAAGTTTTTGGCTTGAAATAAGATGCCCCAAGGAACCTTGCTCGCAGCCTAAGCCAACCAAAAGATAACCACCGATGTTCGGATGCTTAGCGTATCCACCTAAAACGCGACTGAGCATTTGATGCTTTAATCCGTCATAGGCCATCGCGCAGCCACCTTCATGCTTCAACGCGATCACACCATCGATGTTTCCATACTTAGCTAATGCATCGCTGGAAAACTTTTCGGCAATCCATCGAGAAACGGAAGCGGAGCAGTTCACATTGGAAATAATCGCTAAGTAGTTTCTTGTTCCCACACGACCATCGGTTCGCACGTAACCTTGAAAGGTTTCTCCCGGTCGTGGTGTAGGCGCTGGAGGAACTTCCGTAGCCAAAGCTTCCATATCGACTTTATGTTCACACCGCAAATTATGACTATGAATGTGCTCCCCAGCTTCGATATTCCGAGTCGCCAGCCCGATAGCCCAACCATATTTGAACACAGGTCGATCGGATTCAATTTCAGTCACCGCCAACTTATGACCCGCTGGGACATCGTCGCGGACTACGATGTTTCGGCCCTCCACTTGCAACGTTTCCCCTTTGGCAACGGGGCGCGTCAGGACAACCAGCGGATCGCTGGGATGCAAACGCACAAACCCTGCTCGCATTCCGGAAAACTTACCGCCAGCCCCACCACCCCCAACTATTGCGCCTGCCATGTGAATCCTGCTCAAAACTTTAAATTGCGAAACTAGACCTTTTCGAAACACAAAAAACCGGAATCAAGCTTTATTCTAGACCTCGGATCGGCCGCGCAAAAAGCTCTGTACGCTAACCACCTGTCGCCTTTGACGGTCGAAAAAACGAATTTCCTAGAATCCCCTCTAACA
>JBEGUT010000128.1:0-8784 GCA_041178745.1 Planctomycetota bacterium
CCCGCTCAAAGATCACACAATAAAAGCGCATAAATTCATAGGAGCAGCGCATGCCACAAGCCAAAACTCTTACCCCAGCAGAAATTGAAAAGGTGCTGCTTCATATCTCTAGTAAGCCAAACGCACGGCGCAATCGGGTGATGTTTCTGTTGACTGTCTGGGCAGGGTTCCGTGTCAGCGAAGTTGCTGGTTTAAAAATTAGTGACGTACGAAATATCGATGGCAGCATCCGCGCTGAAATTTATTTGGCATCAGAGCGAGTCAAGTACGGGCACGCTGGCGTTGTCTATCTGAATGAGCGGTTGCAGCAGGAGCTAGGCGCATATGTTGAGAGCCGTAATTGGCACGATGAGCAACAGGCACTCTTTTGCACTACTGCAAACCCGCGCAAAGGATTCTCAGCTAACACTATGACGCAGCACTTCCATTACCTCTACAAACGAGCAGGCATCGCAGGCGGCAGCAGCCACAGTGGGAGACGCACCTTCATCACAACGCTGGCAAACAAGGGTGTCAGCGTCAGGCTACTGGCAAGTCTGGTTAGGCACTCCAACATTGCCACCACTCAACGCTACATTGATGTCAATGACGATATGAAGCGGCAGGCGGTGGAGTTGATATAAAAAATCCCACATGCATCGATCTGCATGTGGGACGGGCGTCAATTAAATTTACGCTTGTAGGGCTTAGTGTGATCCTTCATCCCAAGCCTCTATGATTTCATCAAGGGCTTTGTAATAGGCCCTGTTGTCGCGGTGGATTTCATAGGTGCTTTCCAACACTTCAAGCACACTGGCATCGTCTAATTCAACACCCTCCGCCTTCAGTATTGCTTGAGCTCTCGAAAGAAATCGCTCAGCTGTTGCTGGTGGTATTTCTACCACTTCGGCCCTGCTCAATAACCCATCATCTAGCTTGTGCAATTCATTGGTCGTAAAGATTACCAGATCGCGCCCCTCCATTTCATCAAGCGTATTTCGAAGGGCTCCTTTGGCCTTGGGATCAAAGTTAACCTCTTCAACGACGGTGTAATGTCGTGACTGGCCTTCTGGTGCAAATAAGTTATCAAAATTTCGGTCGCGATAAAACTTCTTGCGAACCTCCGCACTGTTGTTCAAATCTTCTGCTTTGACTTTGTCAATTCTCACGCTTGGGCCATCAATCGCTTTGGGGATTAAATCTGCCACTGTACTTTTGCCTGTGCCAAATGGGCCGTGCAAAACCAGAGGGCGTGTCGTTTTCCCATTAGCAAACCTCTTAATTTGCCGTTCCACTAGATCGTTAGCGAAAACAAATTCATCTAACGTCTTAGGCCGGTACTTGTGTTGTGTATTCATTTCATTTATCCTTTGAATGCGTTTGAGCAACCGGTGCAACGATGGCCCAAACATGTTTAGTTAGTTAAGCCGCCAACAACTCGCCGACAGTCTCTGTTGCCGAGTTGTTTTTTTTCGCCTTGCTAGTGGCAGCTCCAATCGCAGCGTCCTTGCGCTTACCCTTTGCCGCCTTTTGCGTTGCAGCCTGTTGTTCGGCGAGGAAAAGTGCTAGCTGTTGCTTAGCCCACTTAGCCATCCCCTTGGAAAACACCGGCACGACCGACGTCACTTGCACCTTGCCTGTTTTGTCTGCTTTGCCCACAAGGAAGGTCATCTCTTCGCCGTACGTTCCAGCAACCCACTCGGCTGGAACAATCACTTGTGCAAGGCTGTTCGCGCTATTGCTCAGCTGTTCATCTACCATTTCCAACGCACTGGCAATCTTTGCTTCACGCTCAAGTGCCTTCGGACCTTTCACAAAGTCTTTCTTGCACTCTTCCACACCGCCACCGTCTGCGATGAACTGTGGCAAGGCTTCAGGTGCAATCCCTTTTGCGTATGCGGCTTGCAACGTGCGGCTGTAGTTGTGTGCACGTTGGCGACTTGTTCGGAACACGTAACGAACAAACAGGTTGATCGCCAGAGTGTTCGTCTGGATGCGGTCACCAGATTGCTGCAGTACTTGCTTCATCTGGCGAACTGTTTCTGTTAGCAGCGAATCAGAACCCTTAGCAATTTTGTATGCGCTGTAAATTTTGGTCAGGATTTCATACAACTTGGCATTACTACGTGAGTACTCCTCCCGCTCAAAAGTCTCGCGTTCTGTGACAAGTGCATCAAGTGCAACCAGCAAGTTGCTAGCTTTGAATGCGCTATTGGTCGTTGTTTTTTTGGTCATGTTTATCTCCTTAAGAAATGGCGTTTTAAAAAACGTTCAGCAGAATTGCTAAGCGTCGTGCGGCGACGTTTAAAAGATGTTTCGTCGACCACAGAAGTTATTGTCTTTTATATGAACATGAATTAATATTGCGTCATTAAATTGCCAAACATGTTCATATAAATGACCAATTACGGACGAAGAGCACTCCCCCGTGTTGAGGAGCAAAGTGCTTCATTTGAGATTGACGGAGTCTTTGCAGCAGCTGACTGGCGCTATGAGCTTTTGTTGGACTACCTGCAGCTAAGCCCAAGTTATCAAGCTTTGTCCAAGACAGATGGGGAGATCGATACCTCCGTAGGGCTACCTTCCGACGCTCAACGGGTTCAAGAGGTTTTTGCTGACTTTGGAAACATTCGGCGTATTGGGGAAGCACGTTGGTGGAGTAACCGTGGCAAAGCTTTATTTGGTATCAAAGCCCCTGAGCCTGCTGCCAGATCGCTAGGACGCTTGACCACGAAAGACAGCCAAATGGTGGTCAAGTGGACAGGAGTTGACGAGTTGGTTGTGACGCTGCCTCTCGGTTTGACTCGAAACAGCGTATTGAAGAAGTTATCTAAGCTACTTGCAGAAGAACAGTTTGCCCAAGTGGTAACCCCCGAGGTTGAGCCAAAGTACGCCCTGTATCCCAGCAAGCTAAGGAAGGAAACGCTGGTGTCAGGTATAGAGGCGCTCAAGATGTACCGACGCCAAGAGCCTCTGTGGCGCATAGGAAATAAGTTACGGGTTGTGCCGGCTCAATGCTTTGATGAGCGCGATGCCGTCTTGAACCCTCGAAACTACAACGCGAACAAGATAGTATTAAGCATTGCCGCAAGGAGACTGATCCGATGTTCAATTTTGGTAGCGGAGAACGCAGCACGAGGGCGTTTCCCATGCAATAAGTCATTTCCTGAAGCGATGCTGGAGCAATACCAACGCAAAGCAGGGCGACCTGTAGGGAGTCGAGGGCCGAAGAGAAAGAAGGCAGGTTGAGCGTCAAAAAAATTGACACTTGCATTTGTCAGTGGTTCTAATTACTGGCATATCAAGTCGCATGGTGAAAGAAGATGCCCTGCTAACATGATAAAAGTTACAGTTATTTGAAGAATTTGAAAGTTTCAAAAGCTCAAATATCTTACAGACCAGAAGAATCCGAAAAATATGTCCGATAGTGAAATCAGCCGCAAGCTAATCAGCAGCCGTAAGGAATTGCTGGACATTGGTCTTCGAAACTCCATGATCAATTTCAGGAGTGGTGCAAAAAGCTTGACGGTAACTGACGAGAGATCTCAGGATGTTTTGCGCCTACTCGTTGGAAAAGAATCGGCGATGACTTTTGGCTACATCCCTGAGGCGGCTAGCAAATCATCTGTTGTTAAAGACTCTAAAGAGGAAGGTGAACAAGAGGCGGCAACTCTCGCTCTACTTGCCGAATTGGAGCAATCAGAAAAGCAAGAACTTCCCAGAGCACAAAGCAAGCAGGCAAACCATACCGATAAGGTTCTTGAGACAAATCTCACAGAAGAACGACTATTCCTCACGCTCTTGAAAATTCAAACTGAGGCTGAAACTTACATACAAGAGCAAGGTGTTAATGTTTTATTCCTTGCATTGGGCTTTCTGCATTGGTACGAGGATGCATCATCCGACAAGGTAAGGAAGGCTCCTCTGGTGCTTATCCCTGTCGAGCTGAAACGCAGTGGTACGAGAGATGCGTTCAAAGTTACATTCACGGGCGACGAATTGATTCAAAATTTGTCGCTCCAAGCAAAACTGAAAACAGACTTTGGCATTGATCTTCCGCTCTACGATCAAGAAAGCAAAACTGATGCGGAAGATCTGGTTTCGCTGCAGGAATACTTCTCTCAGGTTTCAACGAGCGTTGAGAAGTACAACAGATGGAAAGTGTCCTCTAACGAAATCCAGTTAGGATTCTTCTCATTTGGCAAGTTCTTGATGTTCAAGGATCTTGACCCGTCTGTTTGGCCAGAAGACAAACAACCTGACAGTCACCCAGTCATTGAAAGACTGCTTGGTGACAACGGCTTCGCAGGTGAATCATCTGTTGTGCCAGATGGAGCTCATTTGGACGAAGTCATTCAGCCCGGTGATGTCCACTTTGTGCGGGATGCTGATAGCACTCAAACGTTAGCAATCCTAGAGGCACGAGGTGGCCGAAATTTAGTTATTCAGGGGCCACCAGGCACAGGAAAGTCACAAACCATCACAAACATCGTTGCTGAACTAATTGGCAATGGAAAAACTGTTTTGTTTGTTGCTGAGAAGATGGCCGCTCTTGACGTTGTGAAAAGAAGGCTTGATGAGAATCATCTTGGGGATGCTGTCCTGGAGTTGCATAGCCATAAAGCGACGAAGCAATCAGTATTGAAAGAGTTGGCAAGGACCTTGGATCAAGGCAAGCCAGTCCTCCCAGACGCTGCCGAGGACATTGCCGGATTGAAAGCTGCGAGAGACGAGTTGAATGATTACTGCAATGCAGTGAATGCTCCAGTCGAGCCTAGTAATGTGCCGTTTATTACGGCATTGGGCAATGTACTCAAAGGGCAGCGTCAATGCCCTGGATTGGCTGTTTGGTCATCTAACGATATGAAGAATTGGTCTCATAAAGACTTTTTGTCCGCAAAGGAGAAGGTGTCTGAGCTTGCACTGCATATTTCGAAAGTTGGCCGTCCATCAGGGAATCCATTTTGGGGTTGCAAGCTGTCTGTTTTTTCCCCGATAGAACAAGCCGAAGTACAAAATCTTCTAAAAAGTTGCAGCGAGTTCTTGGTCAACATATCCAATGACTCATCACCATTAGCAAACCGTCTTGGGCTTGCCTCACCTCTAACAATTAATGATGTTGATGTTATTTGTCGTGCAGCAAAAAGAGCTGCGGAAGCGCCCAAGCTGACGGGCATACGGATTTCAACTAACGATTGGCAGCTTCGACGTGATGCAATTCGCACCTTGATTAAGGCAGGCAGCCACATGACGGCACTGAAGTCAAAGTTCGGTCATGTTGTCATTGATCAAGCATGGGAACAAGACTTACTGTCAACTAGGCAGCAACTAGCTACAACAGGTGAAAAGTGGTGGCGCTTCTTATCTAGCGCGTACCGCACAGAAAAAGCAAGACTTCAAGGGGTGTCTAAAAATGAGTTGTCAAAAAGCAATTCAAAATGTTTGGAGTTGGTTGATGGAATTATGGAATATCAGCTTCACAAGAAAGCGTATGACGAACACGCAGGCTTGGGTGATGTATTGTTTGGCGCTCAATGGATACAGCAGGACTCGGACTGGAATGTTGTTAGCAGACTAAGTGAGTGGATCTTTACTCTGTATGACGATCTTGGGAGCGGTGCTGTTCCTAATGGAATCGTAGACTTTTTAGCAGGGCATCCTGATGCAACTGGACTGGGTGAAGCCGTTGTTCAGATTGAAAAATTGATCGCCAATCTGAAAGAATCGTTTGCGAAACTGGATGCGTTGATCAGCATAGATGACGTGTACACAGATAATCTTCTTGACGAAGCTATCTCGAAATTCAAAGATAAGTTGGCGCTTTGGAGCACTGAGCTACCCAAGCTTTACGAGCAGGTTCGCTACAACCATTTGCTAAGTGAAATCGATTTACTAGGCTTAAAAGACCTAAGTGAGGCCGCAAAAGATTGGGATGCAAGTGGTCCATCCCTGACCAGTGCATTCGAGCTAACTTGGTATTCTGGAATCGTCTCAGCTGCTTATGCGAAATCCCCATCATTGTCTAGATTTGATCCTATTCGACAAGAGCACTTGATAGAAAAATTTCGTACGCTTGATCAAAAGTCAATTGGTCATGCTCAGGCGAAATTAGCTAAATTCGTATGGGACCGACAGCCTGGCATCAATCAGTCAGGCGAAATGGCGGTCATTCGGAATGAATTAAACAAAAAGCGACGCCACTTACCTATCCGGCAGCTGATGGATCAAGCAGGTCGGGCAGTACAAGCAATCAAACCCGTATTCATGATGAGTCCGATGTCAATTGCTAATTTTTTACCGCCAGGTAAGTTAGATTTTGATGTTGTGATTTTTGATGAAGCTTCGCAGGTCAAAGCCGTAGATGCACTCGGAGCACTCTTGCGTGGACGACAGGCAATAGTTGTTGGTGATACAAAACAAATGCCTCCAACAGACTTTTTCGGGCGGGACATTGATACCGACGATGAGGACAATGTCACAAGCGATATCGAGAGCATCTTGTCTATGTTTAGAGCTAAAGGTGCTCAAGAACGGTATCTCAGCTGGCACTATAGAAGCCGCCACGAATCATTGATCGCTGTTTCGAATGTTGAGTTTTATGATCGAAAGTTAGTGGTTTTTCCAGCCCCTGGCACGCGCAAGAATGCGACAGGTCTGAAGCTGCAGCATATTCCTAATGCAATTTATGACCGTGGCAGGACTAGAACCAACTTGCTAGAAGCAAAGGCCGTAGCTACAGCGGTCTTGGACCACGCGAAAAATCGACCAGAACTGTCTCTCGGAGTTGTGGCATTTAGCGTTGCACAGAGAGATCTCATTCAGGTCGAGGTAGAGCTATTACGTCGAAAGCATAGCGACGTTGATAAATTCTTCAACGAAACGCACCCATCAGAGCCCTTCTTCATCAAGAACTTAGAAAACGTACAGGGTGATGAGAGGGATTGCATCTTCATCAGTATTGGATACGGGCGCAATGAATCGGGCCGTATAGCTAAAGAATTTGGCCCTGTGAACAGGGATGGTGGCGAGCGCAGGCTTAATGTTTTGATAAGTCGTGCCAAGATGGTGATGGAGGTTTTTTGTAATTTCCGTGCTGATGAACTCGAACTAGATAGCAACGCATCACATGGCGTGCGGGCCTTGAAGCACTTCTTGAAGTATGCAGAGACACGAGAGTTAGATATACCCATTGAAACGGGGAAGGATGTTGACTCACCGTTTGAACTTGAAGTAATGACTGCTATCAAAGAAAAGGGCTATAGCGTTGAGGGCCAAGTGGGTACAGCTGGTTACTTCATTGACATGGCAGTCAAGGACCCGGAATTCCCTGGTCGCTACATTCTTGCTATTGAGTGTGACGGAGCGAGCTATCACAGCTCTCGCTCTGCGAGAGACCGCGACCGTTTGCGTCAAGGTGTTCTAGAAAGTCTAGGCTGGAAATTCCATCGGATCTGGAGCACAGATTGGTTCAGAGATTCGAAGAAGGAACTCGATCGAGTAATCATGGCAATCGAGCGTTCGCGAGAGGAAATCGCCAACCCTGAGTCAATGAAAGATCCTGTCTCTATTCAGCCTGAGCAAGTTCAATTCGGAAGAGAGATCTCTGTAGATGACGATGTGACAGTTAGATCAGTCTATAAGAAAGTAATTTTGGAGAAGTGGACATCTTCAGAAGCCTTGCATGAAGTTCATAGGGCGAAGTTGGCAGAGTTAATTCAACGCGTTGTTGAAGTTGAAGCGCCAGTTCACGATGTAGATATCACTCGCCGCGTGATGGATTCTTTTGGAGTGTCTCGTGCAGGGAGCAGAATTGTTGATGCAGTGCGATCGGCCCTGCAATATGGCGCAGCCCTTGGAACATTTAAATATGAAGATGGATTTGCTTATGCGATGACGCCTGATGATACGGTGATCAGAAATCGTAGCGACTTTGAAAATGCTGAAAAAAAGATTGAACATGTTGCCCCAGTAGAGATTGAAGCAGCCCTGTTGCACTGTGTAAAACATGCATTCACCATTAATCGTAGTGATGCAATTTCGGATGCATTGAGTCAACTTGGATTCAGCCGTTCAACTGCGGCGATTTCTAGTCATGCGAATTCCATTGTCGAAGGCTTACTTCAGCGGGGCATCTTAAAAAATGTTGATGATAAGTTGATGATTTCCACCCAATGAATGCGTTAAGCGTCAAAAAAATTGACACTTAGGCGAAATACTTTTGAATTACCTTCCTTGAAATTGCCATTTGGGTACGATAGACTGACCATTAACATTTCATTGGAATTTTGACATGGTCACTGAAATCACGACTGAATGGAATAGTAAGTATGACACCAATCTAAATGCAGTACCTGTGGAGCACAGGCAAGTGATGGACGTACTGGTCGTGCATGTGACCAATGCTCATTTGCGAGGCTCAGACTTCAGCGGGTATTTTGAAGTGGCTGACGTTCCTACGCCATTTGATAGCTATGCCGACAAGCAACGTGTACAAGTCAAGGTGGGGTGGTTTGGTATGAAGCCAAAGAGTTCATGGGCTCACATAACACTGAATGGTGAGTGGGAGCTGATTCGTCACTACTCAGGCAAGGTTGTTCACAACTTGGCTGCTTGAACGAACCATCATTCGACTTTGCGATGGGAACTACTAAAAGACTCACAGAAGTAGACATCAATGACCGTCTTGTTGGCAGAGGCATAAGTCTTGTCGTTGGATCTTTCAAAAATATTAGAGTGCCAGCGAAGTGGACTTGCCTCGTAGATCCCAAACACGGTGAATTCTCCGCACCACCAAAGCAAATAATT
>JBEGUT010000129.1:0-8766 GCA_041178745.1 Planctomycetota bacterium
AACGTCTTTCGTTCCTGACCTCAACATGGCAGGAAACGATATCCTGACTTGTCCAGATGCAGCCGAGCTGGTGGCCAACAACATCTCGACGGCCCTCGACACCACAGAGTTCAAGCGCGTCGTCCAGGGCGCCGTGAATGGCATGGATCAGCCCATCCCCAATGCTGATTTCAGTTTCAATCGCATCGTTGAGCAGTACTCCGCAATCCGAACCTCTACTTCTGTATCCGGTACTTTGGCCGGAGGAACGCAACAAGCAAATACAGAAGTCCTGAATTTGCTTTTTGATGAAATCGTCAGCTCCAATCTAAATTGCCTTCGCGCCGACGGTCCAAACAAAACTGCGTGCCAAGCTGCATCTATGCAAGCACTGGAAATTGAGCGTACGAACATCCATCGTGCCGCCAGCGAGGTCCAGATGCTGAAATACGCCAGTAGCTTCGCTAACCACATGATGGCTTTGATCATCGGTCTGGGCCCTGTCATCATTTTGTTCATGATGTTCTCGGGTGTTAACTCAGCAAAGTCCATCTATATGGCCATACACGTTACCGTGTGGCCTTTGCTCGTGCTGAACGTAGGTGCTGAGCTGATCAATGGCATGGTCTATGTGCACGTGGCCAATTTTTTGGCCACCGTCACACAAGGCGGCTATCTTGCGCAATCAGGGGCCATTGAGGCATACAAAGAGTTTTCCCTACAGGTTGGAACAGCATCGCACATCATGGCCAGCCTTCCGGTTTTGATGAGCATGATTTTTGCGCTTGGAGCATCGAGTGCAAGCGTTTCTGTCGCAAGCAAGATGACTCCCAATGAGTCGCAGTCCGCAAGTGCAACAACACCTCACGCAATGGATGCGGCTCCCATTTTGAAAAATTCTCCAATGGCATCCGCAACCCAGGGCGACAGGTGGCACAACATTAAGGAATCTGGAGCTACGCAATTCGTCAACCAGAATTCACAGTTGGGCGAATTGGCCAACACCGTCACAAGAGGTCAATCCCAAGAAACAGCTCGCACTCAAACGATTGCTGCAGGTCAATCGCAAACAAGCCAAATCCTGAGTAAAAGCGGTGTCAATGACTCCGTTTCGTATGGTGTTGATAAAACTACACTTGACCGCATTTCGAACAATGCGCGAGCGACACTCACAAATACGAATTCAGATAGAAGTGGGATGTCCGTTTCTGCAACCAAGTCAAACAGTAACAACACAGTTCTTGGGGGGGGCGTAGCTCTAAAAGGAAATATCGGAACCCCAGGCGCTGGTGGCGGGGAAGGGGGAAAAGGTGGAATTGGATTCGGCGGGTTTAGTTTCGGCGGTTCGGTTCGCGGTGATACAGCAACCCAAGCCAATGATTCTTTGTCGTCAGCAGTCGATGCACAAAAATCGGAGGAGGTAAATAAATCAAAAGCAGTTGAGGCCGCCATTGGGAATGAACTTACGACCGCTCGAAAAGAAGGAGCAAGCCACAGTAAAGTGAAGGCGCTGGAGAAAATGCTTTCTACCCAGCAGCAATACACAAAATCGCTCACGGAAACAGAATCTGAGCGCGAAAATTCGTCGAACACCGACTCCGCTGCAAACAAGTTGGTTGGCTACTCTCAAAATATAACCGGTGAAAATCTCGCACACCATGCTGTGGCCAATTCGGCCTTCAGACGTTTCCAAATGCAGCAAGGCCGGGATTTTGAAAACAATCCGGCCGTCAAAGCCAAGATAGAACAAGCCGAAGCGCTGCTGAAGTCAAGCGCAACGGATCAAGTGCACTCACAAAGCCCTCTGGCGCGGGCCGCAACAGTCAGAACGCATGCCGCAGTTGCCGCGTATAACGACAATTCTTTAGCGCCAGATGTTAGAAAGCAAGCGCTTCAATATCTTACCGGCCAAGGATTGGCGATGAACGGCATAGCGGCTCCCCAGTTCGGGTCAACAGAACCCCTTGGAGTGGCAGTTGCTCGCCCCGTTGATCAAACTCGCGTCAGCTCGCCCGGACTGGAAACAGCTGCTGTGGCACTCAAGCCACAGGGTGCCAATAACAGCGAGCCCCACCCCGGAGCAGCCCACGCTCAGAAAAAATCTACACGGTTACCCGCAACTGCGAGACCGGCAACGACTCAAAACTCACGGCCGCCCGAGCTTCCCGCTGAGAGCGGACTTAAAACTGAAATTGATCAGACTAAAAATCTATTCAACCGCGCGAAAGATGCTGATCTGGATCAAAACTCGACAGTCGGAACGACCCGTCGTTCATTCAGCAACCTAAATGAGAACATCAAGTCGACACTTCCCGGAACAGTCAACACGAGAACCTCGGCTGGTCAATCCGATATCCCCACTAGCGAGCCGCCCCCACAAGACGATAAGCCCAAAGTCATTCATACGAAGGCACACATGGACAGACTGGGTAATGGTTGACAAAAAAAGAATGTTGTTTAATATTTAATTAATAAATACTAAGGAGGTAACCATGACTGAGCATGAAATGTCTCGTCTCATAGGCGATATTATGTTCGTCGCCACCATTGTGCTGGTGCTGGCAATTTTTGCACGAGCACTTTGGAATAGCCGAGGCAAAAAAATTCGATGGGTGCATGACGCAGATGATCATTCATCTGTGAACTCCAACGGAACCCCGATGATCAACGCCAGCTTCGATGCAATGGGCAACGTTTACGGCACCACCAACACCCATCATTGATCACCAGGAGAACCGATCCGCAGGTCCTGTTTTCTTGACCTCTTCAGAGCGCCTCAAAAGGGCGCTTTGCTTTTTGGCGGCCACCAAGCTGAACCGTTCTTTGTCCCAGAGCATGTATCGCACTGAGGTTGGCTTGACGCCATAGAGTTCCGCAATGTGCTCTAGGCTGTACCCTTGCGACAACATCTGCATCCAGTACGCATAGCGCTTCTTTGTCACATCCTCGCGGCTCATCCCAAGGGATTTACGAGCTTCGCGCACCACCTCAACCTTGACGCTAAGTTTTTCAGCGATGAATAGGTCTTTAACCCCCCTCTCAAGTGCAGCGTGAATCTTTTCTTGGATCTCACGCGCACGTTTGCCGGTTTGTTTATTTTCGTTCGAAGCGCCCATTTTTCTCTCAGGGATGTTTGTCAAAAGTCCAGATCAAACCGACAGCCTCACCTAGCCATCGAAATAATTCCATTGGTCAATTGACTGAAAAGTGCAGCATCACCCTTGGTGAATTCAGGCGTCACTACATATGTGCCCGCGACCGCAACGGCCGGGGTGTTTACAACCTGTAAATTATGCCGTAACGAAATATAAAGTTCTACGTCTCGTACCACTTGCGCCTCATTGCCTTTAACCAGAACAGGAAGCGATTCCGGTAGCCTGGCTGCGCGCCCTATGCGATCAAGACCCTGCCAAGTTGCAGTCGACACCCCTTTGTCTTGCGAGGCAATCATCGATGCTTCGATGAACGAATCAAGGTAGGCTGGATAAAAGCGATGAACAGCAGCAAATGCCATGGCGTATGAGAGCCCGTCACCACGATTAACCAGCGGCGTATAAATCAAGCGCTTATCTTGGGGCAAGGTACCCGCTAAGTTCTTGAAAAACTGCCCATACATCCTGGAAAACTGACACGAGGGCGATATAAATACCCGAACAATTTTTTCTTCAC
Source organism: Planctomycetota bacterium (assembly GCA_041178745.1). GTDB lineage: Bacteria > Planctomycetota > Planctomycetia > Pirellulales > Pirellulaceae > JAFLCP01. Next base: position 3,649 of record JBEGUT010000129.1, read on the forward strand.
CAGAGATCGGCTTGACTTGAAGGTACGGCTTCAGCTGCTCCAAAGAAGTGGAAGTTTGAGCCCCCACACGGCATGACCAGAAAAGCAATCCGGACACCGCCGATGCAATCATACGGCGACGCATTGACCATCCTTTCGCTTGCCTTCGAGCACTTGCTCCAATGAAATAATTTGTTCAGCATCTCGGGCCATGTGAACGGTATCAAGCGCCTCAGCAACATCGCTCAGCGAGATACCGTAACCCGACGCAAGCCTGATTCGCATTCCCGGATGGAGCTGGGCATCCGTGTTGGACTCTAGCCCTGTCATGCAATCAGACAATTTGCAACCGAGGGCTTCGACACTTCGCACACCTGCCGAAGCCAGGGATTCATACTGATGTTGGTCGCATGCCGCTCTGTAAATATTTGTGGAATTGAAATTTGTGGCGCGTATGAGTTGCTTGATTTGATCGTCGATCCGAATTGCTTCGATCATGGCCACCTTCCCACATTTTTCGGCCGAAGACACCTCTTGGATAGAAGTCATCCCCGCCATGCCATTGAGCGTCAGCCAGTTGATCTCATCACGATTGAGTTCGCGTCGAAGCGGGACCCCCTCATACCTGGGCAAAAGTCGTTGAGCCATCACAAGCTTTAATGTTTCGGCAACACTGACTGGATCGGCGCCCATTCCAATCAACCGTGAAATAGATTCATGTGCGGTGTTGGCATGAAGGGTTGAGAGCACCATGTGGCCTGTTTTCGAGGCCTCGATCGCTATGTGCATTGTCTCTTCATCACGGATCTCTCCCACCAAGATCACATCGGGATCTTGTCGAAGGGCTGAGCGCAGACCACGCGCGAATGTGAAATCACCTTGGACCTGATATTGCTTGATCGGCCCAGGCCCACGTTGCCGGAGTTCAACCGGGTTTTCAATGGTGATGATTGATCGCTGGCCATCATTGAGATCACCAAGAACGGCGTTCAGCAGCGTCGTCTTACCGCTACCCGTTGGGCCGGTGGCAAGGATAAGTCCACTTGGCTCAGCTGCTGCAGATCTGATGGAGTGAAGCAAAGTCGCGGGCAAGCGCAAGTCGTCAAGTCCCGGAGCTTTTTGCTGATCAAGAAGTCGGCTGACAAAGCTGAATGAGTCGAAGGTCTTGACATATTCGACGCGGATATCGACGTCGTAGTTTTCACCTGGGCGAGGTTTTAACCCACGTGCGATGGCGTAGCTGGCAGGTAGCGTGATCGAAAAGCGCGTTGAAACCGCAAATGGCGTAGACCCACCTTGCGGAGTCCCGGTTAGAGAAAACATTTTTGCTTCGAAGTATTTGCCGTGCTCGCCCGTGTACAGCATGTTCACCATTTGCTTCGGGGTTCGAACATGGATGTAGACATGAGGTTTATTGCTGTCACCACGACCCTCAATGTGCACATCAGATGAGCCCGAAACGATGGCCCAGACAAAGATCCTTCGCATCAAGTTGTCAATTGGACCGTGCTGGCCATCTTTCTTGACGTACATGACCAGCCTCTGTTGCTCCTCCGGCAGCTCGTCAAGGTCGAAGTAGTCAGGCAGCAAATCATCGAGCATTACAAATTTCCTAGTTCTTTCTAAAAACTAAACAAATAAGTCTAGCTATGATATATTAACACCAACTAACTAACTTGGGCATGAAAGCGAATACACGAAAACTACTGATCGCCGGGGCCTGGGCTTGTTGTGCAGCGGCGACTGCCCACGCTCAAGCAACAGCTTCAGTGATCAGCGATGGAGAAATCGCACGAAAAGGCCAGTCAGAACAGTCTGCGTTCAAGCGCGCTACGTCAGCCCCTGAGCTGCAAGACCAAGCACAGAGACAACAAGCCCAAGCGCGAGCCACCGTCAACGCAAACTTGGCCAACAAAGATGCAACAGGCATCACAGTGCCGACTGCCGCCCAGCTTGAACAAGAGTCTCGCAAACAAAGAGAACTCCATCGCGAGTCGCTTTCTGCAGCAAATTCAGACACCATCAGCCAAATCAGAAACACGCTCCCTCGGTTGTCTGATCTCGGCGGCCAACTCAAATATGGCAACCACTTCGTTGTGAGTCGCAACGGCCAAACCATCATCGGTCTGATACGCGCGACCAGTTCGACCCAAGGTCAAGATCTGTCGACCACGCTCAAACAGATCGAAGACCATGCCCATGCAGGTGCTCCCGAGGCCATCCACTTCCTTGGTTTTGCTTCTGAAAACGGGCTTTTTGGAGCACCCAAAAGCATCCAAAAGGCGATAGGCTTTTACAGAGAAGCGGCAAACTCCAAATACCAGCCAGCTGTCTATAACCTCGCGCTAGTAGCTGCGTATGGCAAAGAGGGTCGGCCTGATTTTCAGAAGGCGTTGGCATTGGCTGCGCACGCCCTCAGTCTAGGGCCCGACGCCTCCGGACGCGTGTGTGGACTTGCCTCTTTTCTTGCATTCCGGCTCAAGAGAAGCAGCGAGGCTATTGATTACTCCAAGGGCTGTAACTCGCCGTTGGCGCACTTGGCACAAATTACACAAGCAGACACCGTTTCGCTTCCACGGCGAGTTGAGCGCCTGCGCGACACGATTGCGACCGGTGCAAACGACGGCTTCGCCGTGATTGCAAAAATTTCTCGACCACTCACAAAAACCGACAACAACATGACGTATTGCAAATACGCATTGGTTGCGCGCCACTACGACAAAAAAGATTACGGGAATCTCAAGGCCGAGGCCGCGCAATGCATTCGGCTGATGGAAAAGGAAGGGGCATTTGGTACCAATGCCGGATTCATGCGCGAACAAGTCATCGCCGGCATCGCTGGCTTCGTCCCATCCGAGATAACGGAGCTGGAAAAAATGCGGCAAGCCAACAAGTTCCATTACGGCTGGGCAGTTCCTTACCTGGCCTTCGCTCAGGCTGAAGTGGATCTATTTGAACCTCTTCTGAACAAAGGAGTTCAACGATGAAACAGAAAATACTTGGGCTGTACCTTGGGTTGGCGGCCATGTGTGCATCAGCAACGCAAATGGACATGAGCCCATTCACAGAAGCGCTGATCAAAGGCGAAGCACAAGCTCCACTGCCTAACGATAGGATTTTTGCAGGACTGAAAGAACTGATCCAAAAGAAAACGGGAGACAGCGGCGACATCATCATCAAGGCGTTCCGCATTCAGCAATTCAAGACGCAAGCTAACTGCGGTCGCGTGGGCTTCATCATCATGCAGCCATCCAGCAATATCGCTTTGCCGGAGCTTGGAGGACAGCTCAACATTTGCAATGACGGACAACCCCCACTGCGCGAATGCAAGGAAACGCCTGGACAGCCGTATCAGCCTGATCACAAGTGCCCCAATGGCAAACCAGCCGTAGACACACATGAGGCGGCTGAAGCAATCAATCAAGCATTGAAGAGCGGAGGACTCAGTCACCAGCAGGCAAAAGCCAAGAGCTTCAATGCCGAACGGAACGGCGAAGGCAAAGCAAAGGCCGAAAAATGAAAATCGCAGCACTTGCGCTCATGCTGTTCGCATCGATCGGGCATGCTCAAGACGCGAAGTACCTCACGCAAGGCAAAGACTTTGCGAACTCAATTGCACCCACCTCGGCCGGCCAAATTGTGAACCCCCAGGGTGTGAACGCCAACGCGTGGAGCGGCACCAGTATTGGGAGCGCACCCCCGAAAGACCTCGGCGCTTTTTCAGCACCCAACACATCCTCAAGTGCAATGGACCAAGCCAAATCGCTTGGGTTGATGGGCCTCGGAAACTCAGCGATGGATCGGTGCGCGAATTACACACCCAGTGGCGATCCGGTCAAAGACCAAGAATGTGCGGCAGTCAATTTCATGAGCCAACGTTGCCTTCAACCAGCGGGCACGCAGACACAAATCGTGAATGCAAACGGAGGCATGCAAACAAATACACCGGCATGCGAGGGCTCATACGGACAAGGCGCGAATAAATTCGACTTTTTCAATCAAGTTAAGTCAAGCGACACGATTTTCAATCTGAGCAACACAGCAACAAAGGACGCAGGTAAAACAGCAGGACAAAGCTGCGTTGAAACGGACGTCATTACAAAACCGGCTCAATTTGAAACAAATACGTGTTTTAAATCAACAACTACAAACACTGCTGCTTGCTCACAATTCTTAAGAGTCGGCTCCTATCAAGAGCCAGGTTGCACACCGGGACAATTTCTGACACGCGTGATCGCTGATCCGTGCCCGCGCTGCGTAGACAAGATCGTTTATGACTACACCTGCACGGAGACAGGCTACAGAATGCATGTGTTCTCAATGTTGAAGTCAAATGGCGCACTCTATTCGGATTTTGGTAGCAGAGATATTTACGGAAGGGTGGGATTTAATACAGGCAGAACATTGGGACCAAACCAGCACAATGGATATTTCTGCTATTCAACCTATTATTCGCAAAGCTGCAATTCATCAACTTGCACAATCACTTCAGAATTTTACAACGAGTGCCAAGGAACAAGCTTTTCAGGAGCAAATAGTTTTCTAGTTCCAATGGTGACAAAATATAATACATACTGGGATAACCAGTGTAGAAGTCTTGAGCAAAGTGCTGGTATTTCTTTGGGGACGCCATGAAAATAAAAATAATATTTTTATTTTTTTCGGCCACTTTTTTATTGATTGCTGGAAAAGCATCGGCACAATATGCTGCAGGAACATGCAGGCACATACCCAACTCTAAAACATGCGTAGACACTACGCCATGTAAAGATATTGGTGGAAAAGTAGTATGCCTAGCTAATGCTTATACGCCTGGTGGAGCAATAACAATCCCTCAAGTTTGCTGGCAATACCAATATTCATTTGCATGTGAAAGCTCAACAGTAAATACATGCTCAAAGTATGAGAGCACTCCAGCTTGTTCTATCGTTTCTTCAAAATGCGTAGACACAATTATCGAAACTGGGAAGTGCAGCGAATACAAAAACACATATAAGTGTAAAACGAAAGAGGCGGTAAAAGAAAAAAAGCTTGAATGCAGTACTGATGTATTTAACAGTGGGTCATTTGCGAAACCAGAAAACACAAACGCTACATTTTCAAAAGCTGCACTCGCTTCAGAAATTTTGAGACAAGCAG
>JBEGUT010000130.1:0-8685 GCA_041178745.1 Planctomycetota bacterium
CCGATGCAATGATATGGGCAACCGCCTCTCCCGCCTGTTCCAGAGTTTTGTAACCTGCCAACACGGTATAGAACGCTTCGGCTTTCGGAACAAGTCGAACCGTAATTTCAGTCGCTATCCCTAGCAGGCCTTCACTGCCAACAAACAATCCGAGAAGATCAGGACCAGTACTTTCCAAACTATCCGAACCCAATTCGACCACTTCACCGTCAGCCAGTACGACTCTCGCACCAAGGACATGATTGCTCGTCATACCATACTTCAAGCAATGAGCGCCCCCAGCATTGAAGGCAAGGTTTCCCCCAATAGTGCAAACTTGTTGGCTCGAAGGATCCGGCGCGTAATGCAAGCCATACTGTTCCGCAGCCTTCGAAATCGCCAGATTGATTACTCCTGGCTCTACGATTGCAACCCGCCGATCAGGATCTACTTTAATGATGCGGCTCATCTTGTTTAGAGCAATGACAATCCCTTCGCTGTGAGGCAACGAGCCTCCCGATAAACTGGTGCCATTTCCACGAGCAACGAAGGGGACTCCAAGCCGCTGACATAATTTCACAGTTTCGACGATTTCCGCCTCACTCTCCGGTACCACCACTGCTCGCGGCGGAACCTGGAACGCCGTTAATCCATCGGACTCAAAGGCAGCCAATGTTGCTCGATCAGCAAACAACCTTTCCGCAGGGTATATATTTTCCAGCAGTCCAAGCAATCCAACCGCGTCACGATCTTCAACTACAGACAAAATATCACCTCGATGGTAAAGGCCATCTCAACTAAGAAGCAGCCAGCATTTCTTCACTGAACTCACGCTCTGCATGCGCAGCAGCATTCAACGCACCACCTGGCTCTAACCCGTAGCCCTCACTCCTCAGGATCGACTCCAAGGCGGATAGTACCAACACAACATTTCGGCGACTGCTACTATCTCCCATCAATCCGATTCGCCATGCTTTACCTTTGAATGGCCCCAAGCCGGCACCGATTTCAATGCCATACTCTTCGAGCAATCGGCGTCGCACCTTTGCATCGTCCACACCTTCCGGAATATGAATCGCATTGAGTGTCGTCAGCGAATGCGTTGGAATATAGTTGATTCCCATCGCTTCCAGCCCCGCGCGCAACATGCGATGATGTTTGGTGTGCCGCGCAATCCGCTTCTGCAATCCCTCTTCCACGATGATCTCTAACGCTTCTCGCAGCGCATAGGTCATGTTGATAGGGGCTGTGTGATGATAGGCACGATCGCTTCCCCAGTAACTTCGCAACATGGACATATCGAGGTACCAACTGGTCACCTTCGATTTTCGACGATCCATCGCCTCGATCGCAGACTTCGAAAAGGTCACGGGTGATAATCCGGGCGGGCACGACAAACACTTCTGCGTTCCCGAATAACATGCATCGATTCGCAACTGATCAACCGGCAGATTAATTCCGCCGAGCGATGTCACGGCATCCACCAGAAACAAAGCGTTGTGCTGGTGAACAATCTCGCTGATCTCTTCAAGGGGTTGATGCATCCCTGTCGATGTCTCAGCATGAACTAAACCGACGATCTTCGTACGCGGATGAGCCTTCAAAAGATCTGCAATCCGCTCGGGCTCAACATGGGATCCCCAAGGAACTTCGATCGCATGAACGGTTGCACCATAGCGCTGAGCGACATCCTTCATGCGTCCACCGAAAACGCCCGCCACGCAGACTATCATTTCATCCCCTGGCTCCACCAAATTACAAACGCAAGCCTCCATCCCAGCACTGCCGGTTCCTGAGATTGCCAAGGTCATCTCGTTGCTGGTTTGAAAAACTTTTCGCAGCAAATCTCGAGTTTGATCCATGATCTTGAGGTACAAAGGATCAAGATGCCCAAGCGTCGGCGCTGCTAGCGCCCTCAATACCCGAGCAGATACATCGCTCGGACCAGGTCCCATCAACACGCGTTGCGGCGGAAATTTAATATCGTTTTCAGCAATCATTGCACTGGCCACCCCTAGAAGGTTCTTCGGCATAGACCTCAAGATACGAACCGCCCCTGTTTAAGCGGTCCCCTCTATTCTAAACCCGACCCACTCTATACCGCTAGCCCGTGAAAACGCTGACAACTAACCCGACTTCCGATAATCAACCCCTAGAAACAGCTGGATACCGTGTTTTGATTATCGACAGAGAGAAGCCCCAAGATCGCTGGACTTATGGATCCAACGTGATCCATCACCCAATGAATCAACTCAGAATTGTTGCAATGGATGAAAAGCATTGCACTCCACGCAGCGGGCGATTGATTCTGGACACCTTAGTCTAGCAATTTCGACCTTACTGCTTGCCAGCAGCCTCGGTCTCCGCAATCCGACTTAGCGCCCAATCTTGTGCCAAGCGAATCGGAGTGCCAGTTCCTTCCTGCAAGGCCATGATCGCATTTTTGGTTGTTGGGTCCGCAAAGTATCCCATCCCAACCATCGCTGCGTATCGAACGACATCCAACTCCGCCCCGGGACCAAACTTGTCGGCGATGATCACTGCATATGCGCGTGACATCTCTGACTCAGGTTTTTTCTCCAAATACTGTGCTACTCCCCACAATGCAGATAATCGAGTCGTCAATCCAATCTTGGTGTTTTTCACCACGAATCTTTGGAGCATTTCCTTTCCGCCAGGGAGCTTCTTGAGAGCGATCAACTCAAACAAGTGAGCCACATGATGATACTCCGGATCCACAAGAACACTCGATTGAAAAATGTAGTCGGTCTTCTCTTTTGCATAATCAAGAATCTTCTGCAAAATCTCTGGCGATTCCGCAACCATTCGCAGCGCCCAAGCGGCAGAAATATAGACCTCTGACCTTTCGTGTTTCAGCAAAGAAAACAGTTGCGACTCAGCCGATGTCATCTTCAGCGACGCAACCATGATCGCCGCTTGCTCCACTTCCCACCATTTCTGACTCTGGAGGGCAGCAGTCACTTTGCCTTGAATTGCCTCCGACCACATGCTTTCCTCGGCATGACGCAATAATGCATCTCTCGCCGCAGTCCGCACATTTGGATTATTGTCGCCCACCAACTCCGCTAAACGTGTGATCGCATCGCTATCGAAATGCGTATCGAGATAGCGTACTGCCTCTAAGCGCACATTCACTTCGCGATCTTTTTTGGCATCGTCCAGTAAAGGAACAGCTTTCTCGGACCGAAATTTCGCAATGTGCTTGAACGCTTCAGTGCGAGCAGCGTCACTACCTTCCGCAAATGCTTTATTTGTCAAAGCAAGAGCCGTATCGCTATTGCTTTCTCTGACCAAGCTTACAATCGCCAGCCAGCGGTCCCAACGCTCAGTCCCTTCCTGATACTGATTGTCCGCTCCCATGCTCTCCGCCAAAGCAAGAGCCTTAGCCTGATCAACAGCTGCTAAGCTCTCCGCCGCGCACACCCGCAATGGCGTCGATCTAGTATCGTCCCTTATGATCGACTCAAACGAAGCGGCATCGCTCGCGTCTCCCACCTGCGCCAACCCCTTGCAGGCGAGCAGATTCATGCTCTCGCGACTCTCGCCACCCTTTAGTCGCAATCGCCATTGATCCTTGGGAAGATCGGACTTTAATTCAATAAGTTTAGTCTCAATCGCCAACTGCAAGTATCGATCTTCCTGCGCAATACGCCATAACAACTCAGCCGTTTGCGAATCACCTATGCGAAGTAGAATGGCAACGAGACCACTGCGAATTTTGGGATCCTTCTCACCAGCCTGCAATCTCGTCATGCACGTAGAAACCAAATCGTCTGGTACCTTAAAGCCATTTTCAATAGCTCTTAGATAACGCGAAGAAAAGTCAAGCACTCGAATCGCTTCGTCGCTCTTCAAACCGTCGACCGATTCCACCAGCGTAATAACGGGATCCTCCATTGCCCACTTCGCGTTTAAATCAGGGACCGTCACAGAGAGATGATTTATCTGCAACGCCTCGGCTGCATTGACAGCTTTCATCTCGACCAAGCGAAAGCTTGATGACTGAATCAACAAAAGGAAGATGATAGAAAATCGAATGCCATACATAAGTATCTGCTCTTTACAATCTGCTAAAGCGGGAAGCCAAGGCGATTTTATCAGTCGGGACAAGTTAATCGCCAAGTACGTACGGACAGGATTACCATCGCTACGAAAGACATCCCGAGACCGATCCACCATGCGATCGGCGTCAAATTCAAATCTTCCATTCCTGGCATTCGCATCTCCGCCAAGGCAGCCGCTGCCGGATTCAGAATTAATGCATTCTCAACGAATTGCTTACCGAACGGCTTGCCTCGCGCAAGCCATACCAGCAACGTACCAGCAAACAATGTAAACAGAATGCCATAGCTGGTAGCCGTTGCCACCGCTGTTTTCTTTGCAAAACTACTGATGCATGCAGTGACCGTCACCACCAACAGGGCAGAAATCGCGAGCGAAATCAATACTTTTTGTACCTGCACTGTCATCGCCGGTTGTATGTAAATCATCACGATGTAACCAGGCAATGTCGCCATAAGAATCAGCAGCATCGTCCAAATCACACTCATCAGTTTCCCTGACAAAATCTTAGTTGCCGATAGTGGAGTAGCTCGTAGCAATTGCCAACCACCACTCTCAATTTCACCTGCAACTAAACCCGAAGCCAAGCTCGGTCCCAGCAGCAGTAACAAGGCGAGCTGTAGCAATACCATCACAGCCGCAATCCGCTCCACACCCCAACTAACAGTTCCTGATGCCGCGACAACCGTTAATCCAAGCGAGATCACCGCGCATGCTGCCACCAGTCGCAGCAACCAGTGAAGCCTACCAAACTTCCGCGTTCGAAACTCCTTGACCATAACAGGATTGATCAGGGGAGGGATTCCTGACTTGCGTCGATCGGGATCAACCAAGAAGGTAAACCGCCTAAACCATTGCATCGCCGAGGAACGCTGCTCCGTCACTTTACCTGCCGATCGCGAGACGTCGAGCAAAGAGGGATGCAGGCGGCGAAGGGTGAGCAACGTCAAGATCAAAGATAAGCCGCCAGCCGACAATAAAAACTGCGAAGTTGCTTTACCGCGAATAGCTTGCAGGCTTATGTCATTGCTGCTGGTCAATTGAGACAACGCAGGTATGGGACTTACGTAAGATAACTTTTCGGCAACGCGGGTCTTCCAGTTATTTTTTCCTGCTAACACGATGTTAGGTGCCATCGATAATGCGGCAAGACCAATCACCGCGGCATACGTCCAACGCAAACTTGCATCAGCACTTGTCTGGTAACTGCTTACCCATAGACCAACCGACGTGTAAAGAACTGCCATCATGAGAAAAACGACATACAGTGGGAGGATCTGCTGAAATAGGGAAGCGCCTCCCATCGAATAGCAAGCAGCCATCGCTGGAATACTTCCGGCAATCAAAACGATCATCAAGGTAAGATTACCGAAAAACTTTCCTGACCAAATAGACAATCGCCCCAGGGGTGAATGAAGCAACATGGCCAAGGTGCCTCGTTGTCTCTCACGTACAATCGATGTTGCTGGGAAAGCAGGCACGAGCATGACGATAGCCATTGCAATTCCCCATGCCAACGGCTGATAAACTTCCATCGCACCCTGGCTCACTAAATCGACCGTCGCATTGCTTGGCCAACGCAATAGAACAAGTGCGCTCGTCACAACCGCCACAGCGAGTAAACTGGCGATGGTCTTCGTCGAACGTAGTCGTTCCATGAGTTCGCGACGTAAAACGGGATTATCCATAACTTATTTACTTCTAATCTTTTACTTCTAAATCAAGCGACTGATGAATGCTCTTTGGCAACACGGAGGAATGCATCTTCCAAATCGCTAGCCACTTCACGATACTGTACTACAGGAACGCCAGCTTGGATCAGCAATCTTAAACCTTCAGCCAATTCAGCCTCACTTCGCTGCGTAGGAAATCGAAGCAGTGATTCCGCTGCTGATGATTCCAGCGTCTCATCAGGCAAACACCAATCTTTAAGAACGGACTCTGCCCGTCCGACATCATTGCTGCTAAGTAACTGAATTTCGTAGCTGCGGCGAGGACATAGATCGCGCATTACCTCATCGAGACTTCCGAACGCTCGCAATTTTCCACCTGTCACTATCGCAACCGTATCGCAGATGCGCGACAACTCGGGCAATATGTGGCTGGTAACAATCAATGTCTTGCCTTGTGCCGCGAGCCGAAGCAACATGGTGCGCATTTCGATTCGTGCTTGTGGGTCTAAACCGTTAGCAGGCTCATCCAAAATCAACACTTCAGGATCATGCAACATAATTCTTGCGATTCCCACTCGCTGCTGCATTCCATGACTGAGACTTTCTACAAAACGATCTTGCATATAGGTGGCTTGAGCGATCTCAAGCACCTCATCGATTCGAGATTTCCTTTTCGCTCTCGGAATACCATACGCAGCACCGAAGAAGTCAAGGTATTCCCGCACTCGCATGTTGTCGTACGATCCGAACTTGTCCGGCATGTAACCGACAAGTCGCTTGATCTGCTTACCACCCGTTGCACAGTCGACACCAGCAATCTGCGCGACTCCTGATGTGGGCTTCGACAAACCGACAAGGATTTTGATAGTGGTTGTTTTCCCGGCTCCGTTAGGACCGATAAAACCAAGGATCTGACCTCGTTTCACCTCGATACTCAATTGATCGAGAGCAACGAATTCTCCGTATTTCTTGGTTAGCAATTCAGTTTTTACAACTGCTTCATTTCCGGCTTGCGGCATATTTACTTCGTCTCACGATAGTTTGCGATACCTTCAACCGTAACCCACATATACTCGATCTGCCATGACGCTGCTTGCGTCATTCCACTATCACCACCCGAACCCTTCAAGGAACTGACTTCGATATTCAAATCGAATGTCTTTTTATTCAACATTTTCAGTATCTCAGGATTATCAATATCTAAGCGGATCACTTGCTGCGGGCTCGAGTAGTCACCAATTTTAATTTTCCTACCATCTACGATGGCTACCACCGAAACATCGCGACCAGGTGCTCGGATACGTGATACCAAACGAATGCTATTACTCTTAAACGGATATAACTCTTGCGGCAACTCAACTCGGAGCCCTGTCGTCATACTGGTTGTGAAAGGTCCATTCCATTCACCAGAGGTCCTCATGAACGCACCCGACTGACCAACATCCGTGACAATCGAATCAAGCTGAATCAAGCTAGGTGGCACCAGTACTTCGGTGTTAGGCTCGGGAACTTCATTCACTAGCGGGATCCTTAAGAGGGAGCTTCCTGTGCCATCACTTTTCACTGATCCCTCTTCCCAATACAAACTTCCTTGCTCAACCGATTCACGCCATCCCATCAGCTGCAAATGCTTCGGACTTGCTTCGCCTTCTCGTGGTAAAAAGACTTGCTTTAAAACTTCAGCTCGCCCAACGAATTTTTCATCCACCAACCCAGCCGATGTCGCAAACTCTCCAGGAGGAAGCGCGGTCGATTCCTTGATCAATCCACTCGTTTCCCCCACCGGCTCCACGATTCCTTTAGGTGCTCGAGGCATCGCTACAATCATGTCAGTAAGCTTTCCCACTTCCTGAGGTAGTAAAACCTCCAAACCATCGCGACTCCATTTACCTCGTGCGACCCCGAATCCTTTATTTTCAGTCATCCACGCTTCCATGCGCCATACGCCCGTGGGCCATGATTCACTTTGCATCGATGAATCCGTCAAATCGATTTGTGTAGTTCGGAAATCGCGTGAGGCGGCTGATACGGCTGGATCAACGATACCATCCCCTTTCATCCACAAAGGATGGTTGGTTGAACTTGATCTGTAGACCGCCGATTGCTCGTTGATCACCGCAGTACCAACTCCATCGGTTGTGATAACCTGCAGGCGATGCCATCCTTCTGGAACTTCGCGTCGTAGCGAGGCAGAGGCGAGGGCAAGACTTCCTCCGACGAGCAGCGACAGCGCAGGTCCGACCCAACCGACCCACTCCATTTTGCGACTTCGCCACAACCAAAAACTCGCGGCCAGCAATAGTCCGCAGAACGTACTCAGAACTACCGCGATTGTTCGTTTATCAAGAATGCGAATTCCTATTTGCGAAACTGGAAGCTGCAAACCGGGCGTCTTCGCCAGTAAACGGCTTCGAGGCTGAAGAAATCGCTCAGCTAACGGACCAACCCACGACCGCACCTGAAGTTCACTTTGGTAAACAGGATCCACATCTTGCTGAGCCTCTCTTGGTTCGACCCAACCTTCAGGACCAAGCGTTGTCAACAGGAGGCTTCCATCGCCAATCGGCATCCAGATCGCTGCTGGCCAGCCATCGACCCTATGTGTCACCGTTCCACCCTTCTGCTCAACTTGCACCAACGTGACTCCCTTCTCGCTAGTCCAATCCATTCTTTTCATATTTGGATCGACGTTCAGCTCGCTTTCCAACACACCTCCCGTAATCTCTGTTCGCTCTAATTCTTCCAAATACTGTCCAGGTAACAGCAAATCCCGCAGGTATTTCGCTTCAACCTTATCTAACATCACCCACAAACGCCCACCCGACATAAGCCAAGCTTTAAAAGAACTAAGCGTTGCATAATCCCTGAAGAAGCGGCTATCACCCACAACGACATTATCGATCGAGTCCCAATCCGCTAATTCTCGCGGCGGGATACTTGGCTCCAAACC
>JBEGUT010000131.1:0-8649 GCA_041178745.1 Planctomycetota bacterium
ACTATTTACCCGCACTTCTGAATTCCCCCCACCTTGCAGCTCAACCCTATTGGGCACCTTGGATTGCTCTTGCAATATAGGCTTCCGACCCCTTAAAAGGTACCGGAGGTAGCAGGTTCTCTGCGCGGCCAAAACCAGTGATTTCCCTAACCGGACCAACGCCGCGACTAAGACTCACCTTGATAACAAAAAAGAATTCACCAAACCAGCAATCGGGCTCCCGAAAAATACATCTTGTCACTTTCAGGATGTTTTCTTCGGTATCCCAGTAGGATGTCTCGGTTCATTGAATAGAAAAACGCCCATTCCTCGGAAGGAAAAGCTATGGATCGGCTAGGCAGTTTCTTGGCAGGACTTATCCTCGGTGCAGTCTGCTTACATGTCGCCAGCAACTTCTACATCGTCCGCTCTAATAATGGAACCCATTTGATTCCAAAGTTGACGACGAAACTGGAACTTCCGTATCACGACATCCGAAATTTCAATTCGGACAACTGGAGACAAAACCCACAGTTGGCGGCTGCGGTCCAAAAGGCTGCACGCAAGGGCAATGATAAACAGCGTTCGGTTGCTGGGCTCTGAGAACAGCCGGCTCTTGACAAGCCCTATCTTCCTCTGATGGCGAGCCACTCACCCCAAATTCTGTGGTTGTGCCTAAGAAAATTTTTCAAAGGAAAAATGAGAGGGCACCCAAACGTGCCAACGCTAATTATACAGCTCTCTTACCCCAACCCATCCGATCCACTTTAGTGACTACCTTCTCACTAACACTAGCGATCAAACATCAAAGCGCTAGATGCGCCAGACAGATCCTTTGCTGAAGGCAAGGCCGTTCCTCGATAATGACGACGACGAACCGTATTACCGTAGAAATGCAACGGACGATAGGGACGCTCTAAGATTGGCGTCGACTCGATCTTCGCTCGCTCAGCGCCACGCGCAATCACGTTGCCCTGCCACTTCGGTTCACTAGCGGCTGCTGGAGCAATGCCAGTTAAACCCAACACCACAATCACTGAACTAATCATTAGTGCATTGAACTTATTCATCGCTGCATTCCCCGTATGATGCGTATTACGCGACAAACAGAATGAGCTCGTCGCTAGCGACAGCTCCCCCAAAAAACGATTACCTCGATCATCTCAAGAATCGCAAGCAGAAGTCGAAGTACGGAATTCTACGCCACTCTCCCCAATCTGTCTAATAAGATCAAATCGCCTCAAACTCAGTTTTCCGCATGCCGCGCCCTAAAATCCGTAGATTCCTCAAGATTGTACCAATCAGCGGAAGCTGCTGAATGGTTATCTTCTTGTCGTGGATCGTTACTCAGTCCGAACTCGGCGTTAAGAAACTCGCCTAATCAAATCATGGGCATTCAGATTTGCTAACGCTGCGTTAGATCACACAGCGATCTACGACGATCAAAAAAGTCAATCCTCAAGGGGTTCGACCTAGCGACTCCATCTCTTCTTTAGAAATCTTCTCGTTGCGATCTTTATCGATCCGCTCAAAGATCACATGCCAACGCTCCGGAACCTCCGACTTATCAAGACTCTGATCTTGATTCTTATCCCAACGCTTAAATGCACCGCGAAGTGTTTCCAAAGGAAATGCAGGAGTCTCGGCAGGAGACTCTGTTACCTTCGTTCGATCAACGGCGATATCGAAATAACCAATCATCATCTCTTCGTACGTCTGATCTCCCCATCGGACCCATTTTGATGGATCGGGATTGTTGAGATTATCCGCTGAGTTATCGAACACCGCTTCGCAGAAAATCTTCGAACCTGCAGTCAATTTCAGAGGCTCTTTTAACCAATAAGCTGTCTGCCAATTAAAATCGTACTGCGGTACATCGAGCAGAATTTCTCGACTCCCATCAGGCTTAACCAATGTATAGCGAAAAGCCTTTCCACGCAGATGCATGTGAGGACTCATCAATAACAACTCGCTTTCGGGCAACTCTTCACGCAGCATCGCTGAAATTTCGTAATTGCCTTCGCCGGGTGGGATATTGAAACGAGCCTGTACTACACTAGTCGTTTTTACTTCGCGAGTCACCGTTTTAGGATCAGCAAACACTAGACCTAATCGAGTTAAGTCCTCTTGCTCGGTGCCGATCGGCGTGTAATGAACTTGAAACACAAGCTGGCTACCTGCAGGTATCCGCTTTGCCATTCCTTCAGGGTACGGTTTCACTCGGGTTCCCGGAACATACCCCACCAAGAAACCTCGCTCGCCCTCTTGCCCACGTAGACTTCCCTTTTCGCGAACGAATACCAACACATGATGTACGACCGCTCGATTGCTCGGTTGAATTTCTGCCGAAGATAACCACTTATCTTCTTTGAAACCTGGATCGACACTGAAGTACTGATAGCGAACGTCGCCCCGGGCTGGAACTTTGTAAGGCTTATCAGCCATTGCCACGACAAGATCCGGTTTCTTAGGCAACATCCACCCTTCGGTAAAGACGCGTGTCTCTGGCAAGTCAGCACGATCTCCCTCTGGTGCTCCGGCAGCCACCCAGCGATCGATCAAATCAATTTCTTCATCGCTCAGCGAACGATCATTGGCAAATACACCATGTGCAGGTGAGGCATGCCATGGTGGCATTCTTCCTTGATGAACCACTTCCTGAATCATCTCCGCCCAACCAACCACCTCACTGTACTGCGTCAATTCCATCGGCCCAATCTCACTGCTTCTATGGCACTCAACGCAATGGTCTTGCAACAATCGCACAATCTGTTTGGAAAATGTAATTTCTGATTCACCCGACGCCTCTTTCGCTGATCGAGGCTTACCGATGCGGCAACCCACAGCAGCCTGATGTGGATGAGTCACTTTGCTACCCGATACCAATTCGTTCAGTGCTAAGATGAGGTCCTCTTGCTCAGCCTTTTTCTTGACATAGCCGATTCCGAATCGATCATCGATTCGCCCGTAGTATTGAACCTTGCGCTGTTCATCAATTACAAACACTTCGGGAGTTCGCGTTGCCCCCAACATCGCTGCGATTTCCCCCCCTGCATCTTTTAACAAAGGAAAATCTATCGATTGTCGTCGTGCGAAAGCAGTTAGATCTTCGAGCGAATCCTGCACATTGGAATCGACGGCAATTACCTCGACCCCATCCTTGGCGTAGCTTTCGCGAATCTCTTTCAACCGTCCTGCATACTGTTTCGCCAAAGGGCATTCCGTACCTAGAAAGGCGATTACCAAAATCTTCTTATTCGCGTATTCACTCAACTGATGTTCGCGACCCTGCCAGTCCACAGCTTTGAATTCTGCAACCTGCTTCCCTAGAGGACTCATCACTTCCTCTGCAACATTTCCCTTCACAAATCCAACGAGCAAGAAAAAGGGCATCAGCCAAGCCAGCGACAGCGTCGATTTAACGATCAACATTTTACGTACAAACAATCGCTCTTTCATTTCCATCCTCACTTGCTCGTTAACTGTGCTTTACTTCCATGCCGAGTTAGCAAATCTAATCCTTCGCTTCTCGTCTGTCCTTATTATCTACCCGTGTCGTCAGATCGTTCTACTAGATCACAACAAACCGATATCACTTTAACCCTTCCGACTCGACTTTCCCTAAATATCTTGTCGTTATTGTTATTGAACGAAATCGTCGATCGATCAACACATCGCAAATTCTGATGTTTAAATTCACCATGAAACAGATGCAAATCAAACCGCAAAAACGCAAACTTGCGAAATCGCAGAAGACTCCATGGTGACCTACCCTCTATCAACCTGCTCGGTTGCAAGTGTCTTAGGCAAATTGCTCGATTTCAGGTCGCGTCGTCAAAAGGTCATCAAGAATCCAGGTTAGCGACTTAGCTTGCAAATCCAAAGGTAGGGAAGGCATGCCACGCCCATCTTGAATTACCTGCGATGGAAGAAGTGGAAGGTGAATAAATCCAACCGCATCGGGATGGCCTAATTCTTTTTGCCAAGCGTGGGATAAATACATCGCTGCGTTACAGAGATACGTTCCAGCATGGTAGGAAATTTGGCATGGTATTCCTTGCTCTTGTAACTTCTGACACCAGTGTGCCAGCGGTAAACGCGAGCGATACGCTTCGTTGCCTCCTGAAATCAGGGGTGGTAGATCGGTCCCCGCCGCCTCAACTCGCCCTGCCACATTCACCGCCAAAGACTCCAGTCGAATCTGAGCCGACCCCGGTGCTTGTCCCAAATGCAACACCACATCGAATCCCTTCTCCAAGTCCTGCCGGAGCCTAGACTTAAGCTTTTCGAAATCCACCGGATAGCGACGTGTGGTGACCCTAGAATCTGGACTCCGCTGGCGCAAATGCTCCATCAAAACTAACCAGCTAGCGTTTTCTCGCCAAATGTCGTAGGGCTCAAAAGCCGTCAACAGAATCTTGACCACCGCTCGGTTTCTCCCCAGATTGCCAATTGTGCGGTTCTAGTATTTGCAACAGCCTCCAAGTAACATACCCATATCCTACCTGATAATCCTCCGTTATTCCTCCCAAGCTACCGATCTTTTCAGAAAGGTTTGGTAATGAAGACCACAAACATCCACTCACTCTGGAATATTATGAAACCTTGCCAACTCGTTGTTCTTTTGTGGATCGCCTTACCAACGGTATCCGTTTGGGCCCAAGACCTCTTCCCTGACAAGGCCCTCGAGGCAGCCGTGCGTGCCGAGGTTTTTGCCAAACGCTACAACACCGAACCCCTCACCGTCGACGACGTTAAAACGATCTCGCAGGTCGTTGGCAAAGGAAAGGGGATCGCGAACCTGGAAGGTCTTCAACACTGCGGTGCCTTGATGCTTATCGATCTAGAGAACAACCAGATCGCCGACCTAACCCCCATTAAAGATCTCAAACTGGTGCAGTCGCTGACACTTGCTGGCAATAAGATTGAGTCGATTGCTCCACTGGAAAACTTTACAAAGCTCCAATACCTCGATCTTTCCAAAAACGGGGTCAAAGACCTTGCTCCTATTGCCAAGATGACGAACATGCGTTCGCTCTACTTGAGCCAAAACAAAATCGAAACACTTGCCCCAGTCGCTGGTTTGACCAAAATCTGGACCCTCTACGTGGCCGAAAATCCAATCACTGACTTTGCCCCGGTCAGCCAACTGAAATGGCTCAGCTCGCTCGATGTTCGAGCCTGCAACATTTCCGATCTAGCTTTCCTCAAGCCTCTAACAGAATTGAATTACGTGATGCTGGCAGATAACAAGATCGCAGATCTTGCGGTTCTTGTCGAAATGGCTCAAGCCGATGCTACGGGAGCCAAGCGTTTCGCTCCGTTCTGGCGATTGTATCTCTGGGGAAATCCTTTTTCCGATGCAGCCAATCAGCAACAGATACCTGCCCTCAAAGCAGCTGGTAGCAAAGTTTTTACCGAGAAGCCTCAGTAACAAACTGCAATGCTCGTATTGGAGCCACTAGCGATCGCTGCCGCAAAGCGTTCTGTAGCTTCCCGTAGAATCAAGCATCCATCTTCGTAGAATTGCGCGGCATCGACTATGCCGCGCGTTTGTTATTTTTCTTGACTCTCTGCGCGAAAGTACTCAACGACTTTCTTCAGCACCGGATCATCTTTCAGCGACTCTGACAATGAACCTGCAGACTTCGAGGATTCGGCAGTCCTTTGCTGTACGTCGGTGTTCTTGACTTCAGAATCCGCGTTCTTATCGGGCGCACTTGCAGGAGTCTCAGCCTCCCTCCAACGACGATAAAGCTGTCTCGTTTCTTCTTCATTGAGTTTCACTTGTAGCGATTCTGTCGGAAGCACGCCCCACTGATCTTTTTCGGTCGATCGTGGACTGCGATGAATGTTAGCTCCCGACGGCGGAAAGTACTTAGCTGTTGTCAATTTTAACCCGCTGCGTCCACCATCAAGCACAAACACTTGCTGGATAGTTCCCTTGCCATAACTTCTTTCGCCAGCGACTACCGCGCGACCTCGATCGCGCAAAGCCGCAGCGACAATTTCACTTGCACTAGCCGAACCACTGTTGACCAACACGGCAATCGGCACCTCTTCAGCAACCAACGTTCCTGGAGTAGCCTCGTAAACCACTTTATCCTCGGGCTGCCTTCCTTGAATGGTGACAATTGTCCCACTTTCTAGAAACATATCGCACATATCGACGGCAGCCGGAAGCAAACCACCTGCATTCTCTCTCAGATCAATCACAATCGCTTTCGCTTTAGGCTTCACGATCTCAAGAGCCTTTTTGAATTCTTCGCTGGTCTTCTCACCGAAGATATCAACTCGTAGATACGCGATTGCATCGTCACCTGGCAAAAAGTAGTCCCACGAGTTATCTCGCTGCCGCTTTACACCTACCACCGATTCGACTTCCACAGCAGCGCGGCGAATATCTAAAGTGATCAGCTCACTTGGCTTGGCTCGATCGGAACTTTTGCGTTGCAATTGCAACCGCACACTGGTTCCCCCCGGTCCACGCAATAACTTGGAAGCATCTGTCACCGTCATTCTCTCGGTCGACTTGCCATCGATTTCCATGATGATATCGCCCGGTTCAACTCCAGCCTTGTAGGCGGGCGATCCAGCGAGTGGGGCGACGACCGTTAATCGCTCCACATTAGGAGGTCCCTCAAGGCTTACTCCTAATCCTTCGAACTGCTGGCGTAGAAAATCCTGAAAGGGCTGATATTCCACAGGAGGAATGTACGAGGAGTAGGGATCCAGATCGGCCAACATTCCCGACATTGCCGAATCAAATAACTGACGCTGATCCACCGGTTCCACATAGGCGCGACCGATCAACTGCATCGCAGTTCCGATTTCGCCCGAAAGACGCAACCTGCGCGCCTGATAAAAACAACCTAGGCAAATCACTATAGCGACACAGATGATTTGCAGATTTCTCGTCAACATCTTTGCCAACCTCTTCCTTTGAGAATTCTTAATTCTCGGCAAAGCCTCCGAACGCAATCTCGATCCAGAACCTCGATAGAAACTTACCTTTGTGTCGAGCCAACCAGGCGTCGATCCAATACTCTGCGGAAGTCCAAAGTCAAACCGCCTCACGTAGTTTTGAACATGAGAGAGATTCGAGCTTGCTACTCCTGTGAAGCAGTTTCGTTTTCACGAAGCCTCCGCAATTGTCCGCATGCGGCTTGAATGGAATCACCTTTGCGTTGTCGGAACATGACATTGATTCCACCCTCCAGCAACGCGCGACGGAAATGATGGATCCGCTCTGGCGAAGGTGTTTCATAAGGTAAACCGGGAACCGGATTATAGGGGATAACGTTCAACATCGCGCCGCGATGTGCCAATAATTTAACGAGGTCATCCGCACATTCGGGCGAATCGTTAATTTTTGACAGTAACACATATTCGAATGTCAAGCGTCGACCAGTTCGTTCGAAGTACCGATCGGCTGCCTGAACGATCGACCCGATGCCAACCTTACTGTTAGTGGGCACAATCTTGTTGCGGAGTTCATCGGTCGGTGCATGCAGGGAGACGGCCAAGTGGAAAGGTATCTCATTTTCTGCAAGTCGATCGATGGCAGCTGGCAAACCCACGGTGCTAATGGTGATGCGGCGCGGCGATATTCCCAATCCCTCGGGATGCCGGGCAATATCAAGTGCCCCTAGAACGTTCTGTAAATTGGCCAGCGGCTCTCCCATTCCCATCATCACGATATGACTGAGTCTTTCATCGCCAGGCAGCAGGCGCTGCAACCTGAGCATTTGCTCGAGTATCTCACCCCGAGTCAGATTACGATCGACGCCATCAAGTCCGCTGGCGCAAAACACACACCCCATCCCGCAACCAACCTGGCTGCTAACACAAATCGATCGCCGCCCCTCTTCGCGCAGCAGTACGCATTCGATCCGCCCACCATCAGCCATTTGCAGCAACAGTTTTTCTGTACCATCCTCAGCTTCTTGATGAGCAACGACTGCAGAAGTCCAAAGAAGCAGTTGATCTGAGAGTTCGTTGCGGAGCGCCTTGGGCAAATCGGTCATATCTTCAAACGATTCAGCCCGTCCCTCATAAATCCATTTCCAAATCTGCTTGGCCCGATACGTTGGATATCCGCGTTCCTTGAGCCACTGCTGCAGTGTCGCTAATTCCCAATTCAGTACATGATTTTGAGGGAGGGAAGTTCGTTTTGAATCCACAATCGGCAGCATAAATAATCCTGTTCCAATCCTCATCGCAGTTCGACTTGCATGGTATTATAACGTCGTCAGGGAAAAAGGCTTTTGGGGCTTTTCCGTAAATCCAACGGATTCCTGCGTAAATGCCCCAACCCCGCAACCGCATGGCGGACTTCGATGCTTGAATTGGCCGACTTTGGACTTGCCGTTTTCTCCCGAACCTAACCTCTATTACCGACCCAAGTGAATGCAATGACGGAAATATCTGAAAAACGGGCGATCGAACTGGTGACTCGCTTAATGGAAATCCCCGGTCCAAGTGGCCAGGAATTAGCAATTTCCCAAGTGGTCGAGCAATTGCTTCTCGGAGCCGGAGTTCCCGAAAGCTGCATCAAACGGGATAAGGCCCATAAGAGAGGTCACTTTGGTGGCGAAACCGGCAACTTGATCGTCAAACTTCCGGGAACCCGTCGCGGACCAAGAGTTCTTCTTAGTGCTCATCTAGATA
>JBEGUT010000132.1:0-8644 GCA_041178745.1 Planctomycetota bacterium
TGATGCGACCACTTCTAAAAGCCTCTGCCATCGCTTTAGGAACTTCTGCCTCGGCGAGAACAAGACCTGCGCGGTTTTCTGAAACCTTAGCTCGCATTTCCTGTTCGGATGCGATTGCTTCGGCACGACGCTGTTCCGCATGGGCACGAGCAACGCGTACATCCGCTTCCGCTTGGTCAGCACGAAGTCTTGCACCGATATTTTCGCCGACATCGATATCCGCGATGTCGATCGAAACGATTTGGAAAGCGGTTTGAGCGTCGAGACCACGCTGTAGCACCGTGCGGGAAATGACGTCAGGGTTTTCTAAAACCGCTTCGTGATTTTCAGCTGATCCGATCGAGCTAATGATACTCTCGCCTACGCGAGCGATAATCGTTTCTTCTGTTGCTCCACCGATCAGCTGTTCAAGATTCGTTCGCACAGTCACTCGGGCTCGAACTCGCAGTTCAACACCGTTACGAGCGATCGCACTAATGGTAGTCTTGCCACTCTTCTTCGGATCAGGGCATTCGATCACTTTGGGGAGCACGCTGGTTCGCACCGCGTCTAATACATCGCGTCCTGCTAGGTCGATGGCTGCTGCACGATCGAAATCCAATTCGATTCCTGCACGCTGCGCCGCGATAATCGCATTGATGATATTCATCACGTTACCGCCCGCTAAATAATGCGCTTCGAGTCGTTGGGTCGAGATCCCGTTTTTTCGACTGATATCAAGACCTGCCTGAGCCGCCATAATTTTTGCGTTAACGATAACCTGTGCGCGAACTTGGCGGAGATACATCCCAATCAAGCTTTTCATCGAAACATCAGCGCTCGACATGAAGGCCTGAAACCATAAGGCACCGAATGCTGCAAAGAGAATGAACAGCAGAAAAATAAAGAACAATCCGCCGATGATCAGCCCCATCCACACCAGTTCCAGAACACCAAATTGGCTAAAGTTCATAGAGACACCGAATTCAATGAAGTGAAAAGAGCGTAACCAACATCGGAAGTAGAGTGACTATTGCAGTTGCGAATCAGTCCGGAGCTAGTGCAAACCAAAAATCGTCGCAACCACAGATATGCAATTGCACCACGCGACTAACTTGGAAGTTCGGATTATAGCACATTTTAAGAGGTGATTGCTAAGCCATGGCGACGAAGCGATGATCGCTAATCGATCCATCCCCCCCCTAAAACGCGATCTTTTTCATAGACAACCGCAAGTTGCCCGGGGGCTACACCGAGGCAGGGGGTTTCAAAACGAACGCGAAAACGGCTGTTGCTGGCAGGATTTTTGGGCTTGGTCTTATTTTCTGCCGAGGATTCAAGCGGAGTTGGAATTAACGAGACCATCGCGGGTTGGGCATCGCTGTTGTAGCGAATCTGGACCAGTCCGGGAAATTCACCGTCGACGGGGTCAATTTCCGTTGGAGCAGCAATCCAATTGCAGCGACTGGTCGTTAATTCGGATACGCCGAGTTCCTCCTTTTTTCCGATCACTACCCTACCCTGCTCCGCTTCGATGCGGACGACAAAGTACGGTTCGCCCATGGCAACGCCAATGCCTTTTCTCTGGCCGATCGTGAATTGCTCGATTCCTTCGTGAGTTCCGACGACTTGCCCCGAGGTTGTAACGATCTGCCCTGCCGTGCTGTGCTGAGTTCGGCGACGAACGAATTCTCCGTGATGACCGCTTGTGACAAAGCAAATCTCTTGACTGTCCTTCTTGTCAGCTACACGCAAGCCAACTTCGGCTGCCAACATTCGGATTTCTGATTTTCGATAGCCTCCGATCGGGAGCATCATGCGTGGAAGCAGTTCGCGAGCGATGCCCGCCAGTACATACGATTGATCTTTGTCTTCGTCGATGCCGCGAAAAAGTCCAATGCCATCGGGTGTATCGAGAAGTCTTGCGTAGTGACCTGTGGCAACAAACTGCGCATCAACGCTATCAGCATAGTCGAAGAGTCGTCCAAACTTGAGCCAGTTATTGCACTGCACACACGGATTGGGAGTGCGGCCACGATGGTATTCATCGACAAAATAGTCGACGATACGTTTGAAATCGGATTGCAGATCTAATGCATAAAATGGAATGTTTAAGCGATCAGCTACTTTCCTGGCATCGGCGGCATCGCTAGCACTGCAGCATCCTTGTTTATGATCTTTTCTGCCCTGTAGGATCGGTAGCAAGGGATTGGGTGAACCATCGTCTAGCCGACAAGCGGCTGCAGACTCTTCGCCATGCCGCATGAAGACACCGATCACCTCGTATCCCTGCTGCTGCAATAGTAAAGCAGCCACGGAGCTGTCCACTCCGCCACTCATAGCTAATACGACGCGATTGCTGGATCCCATGAATTATTTCGACTGATGCAAGAGTATGTGTTGGCAACAGATAGATTAGTTCGTCAAATAAAATTTGCGATGTGTGACATCGCTCGTCTAGTCTTGGAAAACTTTCTCGTCGTCCAGTAGAGTAAGGGGAGCGTATTTTGGATGTCGAGATTCTTTGTAGGGATCGTTTCGTTTCGTGTTGTAACAGCAGATCAAACCCCAACGCGGGAAATCGCTGGTGTTTTGATCTGATCGATGTAAGAGGTTGCCATGAAAGAACAAGCCATCACCTGGGTCCATCTCAGCGTAGACAATCGGTAGTCTCTGAAGAATAGCGGCCATTCTTTCCGCATCGACTCCGGTTTGACCACCGACCTTTCCATGGTCAATACGACCGAGATGATGAGAACCTGGGATCAATTGTAAACAGCCATTTTCTCTCGTTGCCTTATCGATTGCAATGTAACAGCTTCCCATGGTCGGATAGAGACAACCGAAATTGTACCAGTAGCCATAATCTTGGTGCCATTCCCAGGCACCTCCGACTTTAGGCTCCTTGAGCATCATTTTGTGATGGTAATGGTAAACTTCATCGCCCAGGAACTGACTCATGTTTTCAGCAACTCGACGGCTAGCGACGATGCGGCTGTAAATGTCGTCTTCCAACGCATTACTCAGAGAAAGCGTTGTCGTACCTCCCTGGGCATCGGATCGGCTAGTCGCTCGTTCCTTAACTCGCTCGTCACCACGCGCGATGCGATTAAGGGAACTCACTTCCTCGACGCTAAAGAGTCCAGGGACAATCACGTAACCCTGCTGTAGAAAGGTATCGATATCTTTTGCATCGGCATGGTAGTAATTCATAAGTACAATTCTTGTCGATAGTTATTCAGTCAAACCTGGCGACCGCTATCGCAGTTAGGCAAGTGTTAAGTACGAGGCAATTATCGCAAAAACGCCGCCCGAAAACTAGGTATCGGGCGGCGTTTCAAAAGCATACAGAGATTAGAAGTCCGCTTTTATTAGGCCACTTTGGTTGAGTCAAAAAGGCCTGCTAAAGCGAATCTCTAATTGCAGCAACCTGCGCTGTCACAGCAACCTGCATCGTCGCAGCAGCCCGCATTATCACAACAGGCACAGTCGGGGGTGTTGCAGCAGCAATTTCCATCTGAGCAATCGCAATCACACTTCTCGCACACGCAGACGCATGGAGAGTTCGCTACGGCCTGCTGGGTCGAAGTTGACTGATTGCTACCAGAAAAAGCTAACGCGGAAACAACACAAATGGCTGCAGTAGAAACACCAAAAAATAATTTTGCCAACATAGAATATTCTCCGAGAATAAGAAGTTTTAACACAGAAATCATTCTTTAGCGGAGATTCATTTTCGCCAGACGGATAGCATCGACTGACGTCGATTATGCTCGAGCGGTAGTTGAGATAAAACCCGAAGCTCTGAAAGACTTAGTAGGCAACTCGACGTATCCAGGACGGGATAAAATGCGGGTGAATAAAAGCAGGCAATTGAGGCGTTTTCTTGCTTCGACAGAACAGCAACTTCCTCGTCTAGCAAAACATAGGGACAAGGGCAGGAGGAAGACCAAATCTCCATAAGACAATCGTTTGACGTTGCGCATAGACAGTTACAATCGCAAGAAATGTCGGAAGCAGTGACAACGGTATGTTTCTCGCTCCCCAAGCAAACGCATCGGGGAACTCCAGGCAACGGAAGTGCCAGTGCCAGAAGTAGTGTTAGTACAGATTTGAGATCAACCATGAGCCGTTTGTAGTCGAGAGCGTTTTTCGAGGCAACGGGAATTCCTGGGCTCCAGCATCTAACTATTGAATCGGTCTGCCAGCGACCTCATCAATTATTACTACGGACTTACTGTACAGACAACTGCCGTTGCCGAAAGTATTTCAAGCCGGGAACGAAAAAGCAGAGGGCTGAAACGACGCCAAAAATCAGATGGGCATAGTTGGGAAAGACGGCCATCAAAACACTTGTCAAAAACAAGACCCCGGCCTGCACATAGAAGGCCCCGGATAGCATTCCAGCCTTCACGAGAAAGACCATGCCGGTGATCACGCCAAGCAGCGGTGACAGCGTCAGCGGTTTAAGGTTCAGCCACCACTCAAAAGGAAAGAGCATCGCGATCGCGATCATACTCGCCCCCCAGATATGGGCGATTTGCCTCTCTACGAAAGTAACCGGTCCCATGCGGCGACGCATCACCCAGAAGACAGCTGCCCAAGCTCCAAGTCCAACCGTCCACAGGCCGGCATAGGCCATCCGCGACTGGATGCCATACCAGTCGAGCGTTTCGGTCAGGATGCACCAAATCAAAAGCACCATAGAGTGCCACATCCACAGCAAACCCCAGTTTTCTAAAACGGTTGCGTGATGTGTTTCTCTCAGAACGCGAGCAAGCACCTGAGTAAAGTGTCCGCTGCGAGCCGTAATCGGTTCATCGCGCAAAAACGCTTCGAGATCATCTGCAAGTTCAGCCGCGGTTGCATAACGTAAGTCGGGAGGTTTCTGAAGGCAACGAACAACGACCATTTCTAAGTCGCGATCGATCTTTGGTTCTAAGACTCGAGGTGGAACAGGTTCTTGCTCTAAAACTTTTAACGCTAATTCCAAGGGAGAGTCGGCGACGATCGGTGGGCGACCTGTCAGCAGGTGATACAGCACCGTACCTAAACTGTAGACATCCGAAGTGGGACCCAATTGACTAGATCGTCCCGATGCTTGTTCGGGCGACATGTAACTGGGTGTTCCTAGAATCGCACCGGTACGAGTCAAATGATCATTGGTACCACAGAATTTTGCCAAACCGAAATCCGTAACACGTACCGTACCACCTTCGTCCAAAATAATATTGGAAGGCTTGATGTCGCGATGCAGAATGCCTTGTTTGTGCGCGTAATCAATGGCCCGCGACACCGCTGCCATCAGCAAAGCGGCTTGACGTTGGGGGAGCGGCCCGTTTTGAAGTCGCTGGGCAAGCGTTTCTCCACGAATAAACTGCATGCTGAAGTATGGTGTTCCTTCAAACTCCCCTGCCTCGTAAACCTGAACGATTCCAGGATGTTCCAAGCGTGCGGTCGCTTCCGCTTCGGCGAGAAATCGCTGGTGATCTTCAGGCGAATTAAGACGGTTCCTTTGAATCATCTTGATGGCGACTTCACGTCCCAAGCTGATTTGCTTGGCGCGAAAGACGATCCCCATACCACCTTGCCCGACATGTTCCAGCAGTTGGTAATCGCCCATGCGAAAAGGAAGCTGTGGTGGCCATACCGAGTTATCGCTGTTAGGTGCAACCTCTTGCCAATTAGACCTGCTGCCGATCGCTTCGGTGACCAGCACAGTTCCCCACAGATATCGCAACTCGTGGGCAAACTGAGGATGCTGCTGACAAACTTTCTCAAGATCGACTTGCTCCCCTCTCTGAGCTCGATCGGTCAAATTGGAAACTAGTTCCGCCAATTGCTGCTCAAAAAGATCCGAAGATTCGTCGACTTCAAGTTCTTGAGACTTCTTCGTTGGGTTCATGCGCAGGCGACTCCGAGCGAACGATCAAGTTGCTCGCGAAGAAGAACTCGATTGATCAATCAGTTCCCGCAAACGCCGGAGTGCCCTGAGGTAACGCATGCTCGCAGCGGGTTCAGAAAGCTGAAGCACAGCAGCAATATCTTGATTGCTCAATTGCTCGTAGTGCCGCATTAAGATGATCTCGCGGTCTACGTCAGGCAGCATGCCGATCGCCAGTTCGACTTGTTTCGCGATCTCGCGCTGCGTCGCTGCCGCCGCCGGTGTCAGCGACGGATCGCAAAGCTTACCCGCTAGTTCCATGGTCGAGTGATCGTTATCGCCTGGTACGATCAAAGCTTGTTCTCGGTCGATGCTTCGTTTGGCAGAAACGCGATGCCGTCGATGCGCATCGATGATCCGATCTTTCGCGATTTGCCGCACCCATAAATGAAAGGCCATTGCGGGATTATCGAGATAATCTTTAAGACGGCGATTTGCTTCGATGAGAACTTCTTGAACCACATCGCTGACATCAACGCGACGCTGGATTTTTTGATCGAGTCGCAATTGAATCATGCGTCGTAACGCATCGCGATGACGATCTAGAAGGGATTCAACCGCGTCCGGGTTGCCCTCTTTTGCTTTTTTAATAAGAACTGCAGTTTGCGTTCCGTCTGGCCATAGTGGATTGCTCATGAGGGTATTGTAGCACGAAGGTAATCCTACCGCTGTATCTCAAGCCTCTAACTGCCGAATCGAGCCCGAAGAAATGGCCCGGGAGCCAACTTCTGTCGCCAAAATCAATTGGCCCAAATCGTCAATGCCCCGACAAACACCTCGGTACCGTTCCCTGCCCTGCTCTACTTCAATGAGTTTCCCGGTCAGAATGCAGCGACTGCGAAATAATCCCATAATTTCCAGAGGATCCGTTCCCCACTTAGTCAAAACTTGATCCATTGTGGACCATAGGCGAGGCAGGAAATCCACAGAGGCGAAAGTAGTTCCCGATTCTGTTGCTAGGCAAGTTGCCCGTTGACGAACGTCCGTTGGTGCACGTTCCCAATCAATCGCTAAATTCAGTCCAACCCCTACGATCCACCAAAGGCCGCCGGCCTTGTATCCGGACTGTGTTGAGACAGGAGAGATTCCTTCCACAAGGATTCCGGCAACTTTTCGACCACGAAGGTAAACGTCATTGGGCCATTTCAGTTGTACCTCGTCTGCAGGAACCCACTGTGAGAGTTCTTCAGCCAAAGCCACACCAATCGCTAAGGCTGCCTGCGGCACATTGGTAGCGGACTGCGCATACGTCTTACTGTCCACCAGAGCGGAGAACATCAAGCAACCTTCGGGCGACCACCATGAATTAGCTCCCCTTCCACGTCCTGCAGTCTGATGACGAGCCGCAACGATCCACGGAGGTAGAGCCTCTCCTTTTTCGACCATGCGCCGACAATAACTGCTCGTCGAATCCAATTCCTCAAACCACTCGATATCCACCACTTCTCTCAATCATTTGTTTTGCAAGGAGTTTCTCTCTGTCTTTCTATCGCTCCATAGTAACCTGTACTAAGGCAAAACAAAAACAGAATAAGGTACGCAAGTCATTGGCCGCTCTACGTTCTCACATGAAACAGAGATGGGCTAAGATTTGTAAAGGTTTGCCCAACGGAACAAGCGTAAGATGCGATTGGTTTGATCTTGTAAGATCAACCAGCAAGCAGCACCAATGGCAATGATTTATTTGCTTCGGACTTCGACACGATCGATGGCACCACGAAGATACTTTTCTAACACCGAAGTCGTTAAGTCTTCGTTACTGGAATTTTCTTTTCTAAGATGTGAATTTAAAAATATCAAGCTAGCGGCCCTGACTACACGCTGAACATCATTGCGATTTGCAGATCGCATTCCTTGTTGTTCGCCGCCGGTAGAGTCGGTGAAGTCCAAGTGATTTGCATTGGATAACCAAACAAATTTGTTTTTGCCTCGATTCTCGGGCCAATATGAAAAAGATTCATATCGAGTCATCGGTGCTAAGCCTCCTTGTTGCTTGTCTTCAGTGCCTGAAATCCCCATCAGCGGTTTTCCGAGAGAAGCCATGCTTTGCTCAATAAAGAATGGTTCATTCGCTCCCTGAGGCGAAAGGGCAATACCGCAAGCGATGCGGGCATCGCTTAAATCAGGGCCGATGCCTTTACCGGGAGCAACAGCGGGCTCTAGCCAATCCAAAGCTGGACGCATGCCACAGATCACCATCGTCGTATACGCTCCGAAAGAATGTCCCATCATACCGATACGATTCAAATCTAAACGTCCCTTTAATTGGTCATGGGAGTTGTTCCATTTTGTCGCTTGATCTAGCACAAAGCTTACATCTTTAGGCCTACCGAGCACCTCATTCGAATCTCGAGTCATTCGATTGAGATTCTCCATCAGTCGAAATCCGCTTTTAAGTCTTTCTGTGTTACTTCCCACATGTTCTACACAGAAAACAGCATAGCCATGCGACGCTAAGTGCTGTGCTTGAGCATAATGCGTATCCCAGTTACCACCCGCTCCATGAGAAATGACAATGACGGGGTAAGGCCCAGCACCGCTAGGAATATGTACTTTCACTGGAACGCGGCGCTGGTTGACCTTGATCGTAGCGGCGGATGAGTTGGAGTTGCGACGCAATCTTGGAAAGCGACTAGCACGCGGATTTGATTCGACTGCTTCACCACTCGCTCGACTCTCGTCAATAAGATCTCCGAATGGGATGGTTTCAACCTTCAGGGG
>JBEGUT010000133.1:0-8590 GCA_041178745.1 Planctomycetota bacterium
ACTGATCAGTGTCTGCCCACAAACATATAAATCGACTCCTTGCTGGTGGAATTGACGTAGCAAGTCAAGATTGGGATTACTCTTTGTCTTAAACTTGGCAGCATATGCCTCGTCATTGAGTACTGCCAGCGTTGCGTCTCCATGGAAAATAATAGCGAATTTTGCTTTTGCTGGTACCTTACCTCCCCCAGCGTAGATATTCAAATACTTCGCAACCTTTTCAATGGCTGAGTTGAGTTCCTCTGGATTACTACCACGAGTAATATCGACTAGCACCTTGGACTCTTCACGAGGTTGATGAGCGGCTTTAGCCAATTGAGTTACAGCCCCATAATTAGGAATTACCGGATTCGAAAGCGATTTTGAGTTATCCCCCTCTTCCTTTTGATCCGGTACAGCGTGGTTTTTCATCGCTTCATTAAATCCTCGCTCGACAAAACCGCTAACAACTTTTGCATGAGCCTGAATCAGTTTGACCACATACG
This sequence comes from Planctomycetota bacterium, assembly GCA_041178745.1. Lineage (GTDB taxonomy): Bacteria > Planctomycetota > Planctomycetia > Pirellulales > Pirellulaceae > JAFLCP01. Next base: position 486 of record JBEGUT010000133.1, read on the forward strand.
CATCTTCGGAAGTCTCTACGACTCGTATTCCCTTTTCTGTCTCCTCGTGGGTCAGTTTAATTTTATCCGTGTTTTTAAAAATCTCAGCAAACAGCGGATCCCGCATCCGAATAGGGCTTGTTTCCTTGATTCGAACACTCATCCATTTCACATGCTCTTTGAGTTTTGCCGATATCTCTGGATCGTCGGATTCCGTCAGCGTTTCGACTCCATTATCAAGCTCCTTAACAGTACGCTTGATCTTCTGATGATGAGTCAACAAACAATGAAAAACTTCTCGGTCAGCGTCATGTCGTTCATCATGCTGACCTGCTCCTGCCCTACTCCCCTGTCCTCGGCCAGGCCCCCCTTGTCCCTGGCCACCTTGTCCCTGGCCACTTCGAAAACCTGGGCCCTGGCCCAGCGTTTCATTTGCATACACCACAATCAACAGTACCACTATCGCGGATAATATTTTGACCAAAGTGAGCTCTCTCATTTTATGGATCTCAACCATGACGAATGCTCCTAGATACGATTAGCTTTTCAACGAACTTTTAAATTTTTCCTACAGCCATACATTTTTAAGAATCACATAGATTGCAACCAGGAGGATTGAAATCGCAAACACCCGCTGCAGATTGGGACCAGCGACCCGTTGCGCCAACGAACTTCCCAGGAACAATCCAAAGAGACTACCAACTGTAAATAAACCAGCAGTAGCCAGAGATAGCTCTTTACCGGACAAAATGTGACTTGCTGTGCCAGAGAGACTCACCAGCGTTACTACCAGAAGAGAAGTCCCGATTGCACGTTGAATACCCATGCATGCAAACGACACCAATGCGGGAACGATGATAAATCCGCCCCCTACTCCAAACATTCCTGTGAGTATACCCGTACTCAGGCCAACAACGCCCAACAACAGCGCACATTGTGAAGTCAGACGCAATTTTCCTTCCGGATCTCGCCGACAAGCTGGGCCGTCATTTTCACGATCGATAATGCACAGATGAGCAAATTTATCATCAGCCTTTAACCACATTCGGAGCGCGATCGCCACCATGAGACCAGAAAAACTCGCTAGCAGTATCGGCTCTGGAAGAGTATCGGCAATCCGGAAACCAATGGGAGCTCCAGCCATACCCGCTACTGCAAAGAGTAAACCCGTAGGAAATTCAACCATTCCGCGGCGCGCTCGCTGTACAAAACCAACACACGCCGTACATCCAACCGTAAGAAGAGAAATCCCAACAGCTTCTCTCGCTGGTATCCCTAGCCCATAGACCATCAATGGGATTGCAAAGATCGCTCCACCACCACCTGTAAGCCCAAGTGAGAACCCAACGACGAGCCCAAGACAAACGGTCACGACCAAAATTGCGTTCATACCGACCTAATGCTACAGGTGAAATGGAAAGTCGATGCAACGTTGTCGAGTGACTTAGGAACTGGAAACCATAGACTTCTCTGAGTGATTCGGGAGACCAGCTTCACGCCATGCTTTATACCCACCAGTCATGTTGATAACATTAAATCCCGCTCTTTGCAGAATGCTTGAAGCAATCGCGGAGCGTCCCCCAGCTAAACACTGCGCAACAACGGGCTTCGACCTATCAATCTGCGATAGTTCACGGAACAGTGCTCCAAGAAATCGATGCTCCGCATTATCGATGTGTCCTTCGGCAAACTCTGTCGCAGCTCGAACATCAAGTAAACGGACAGCGCCGCTTTCAATCTGCGAAACCAATTCTCGAGGAGGAAGCGATGGGTACTTCTCTACAAATAACGCAGAAATATCTTTCGCTGAGCAGTCGAAATATCCCTGCACATTGTCAATGCCTATGGATCTAAGACTTCGAAGATTAGCGATAATGGTTCCGGGATCAGAGACTAAGTAGATCGGCTTTGTGTAGTCCACAAAAAAACCTGCCCACTGCACGAGGGAGCTTGATGGAATATTGATTGTGCCTGATGCATGTCTTTCAGCAAACTCAATGGCATTGCGAACATCAATAACTAAACTTTCTCGCACGATGTCCGTCATACTGCTGAAGGCAAGAGAATTGACAGCGGGGAGATTTCGAATCAATTGAGGCCCAACTTTATTCACTCTTTTCATTACCGCGAAATAAAATGGAGTCTCGGGCTGATCTGCCAAGATGTATTCAACAAACTCTTGCTCACTAGCGTATTGAAGCGACGGATTGAAAAGCTTTTCATAGCCCACGGTAGAAGAAGGGATAGCACCAAGTCCTTTCCCGCATGCGCTTCCCGCACCATGCGCAGGCCAGACCTGTAGGTGATCAGGTAACTTCTTAAATCGTTCTATCGATCGAAATAACTGACGGGCTCCTTTTTCTGCGCTACCGACGACTCCCGCAGCCGTTTCTAGAAGATCAGGCCGTCCGATCGACCCCACAAACACAAAATCGCCGGTAAAAATCCCCATTGGCAAATCGGCACCACTACCTTCATCCGTCAAAACAAAAGAAAGATGCTCTGGCGTATGGCCGGGCGTGTGCATCACTTCTAGCTTGATTCGACCAACCCTTATGATGTCTCCATCCTTTAGTAAACGTGATTCGTGCTGATCAGCAAATTGATATTTCCACTCAGCAGATCCCTCGTCGGACAAAAAAAGCTTCGCGCCTACTCTATCCGCTAACTCCCGTGAACCCGATACAAAATCGGCGTGGATATGGGTCTCTGCCGCTCCCGTAATCCGTAACCCCTCGGCCGCTGCAGCATCTAGGTACTGCTCGACACTGCGCCCCGGATCAATAACAAGCGCTTCACCAGTGCGCTGACAACCAACCAAATAAGAGGCATGAGCCAGCGACTTATCGTAAAAATATTTGAGCAACATTTACTTGTCCTTGAATCGTTAGATGATCAACTTTTAAACAAACCGTGATAAGCTACCACTCACGAACAGCATTTAACTCCCTTGGTATCACATGTCTTCGCAGCGGCAGACGACTGCATGGCTGGAACGGAATCCGACTTAACTTGATTCCAGGGCATTCGTGCTAGCACCATCGCCAGACCACAAGTATTCGTAAGCCCCGCAAATAGCATGCCCGATCCCATGAAAATCGGAAGAACTAGCCAATAAGGATTATTACTAACCAAGGTTGCGATCGCGCCTGCCAAAACCGTAAGCCCAGTAACAATTTGAACCTGTCCAGTTAGTGGAACTCCTTTCTTCCCTCGAACCATCGAGATTCCCGCTGCCTCGCATGCAATCGTTCCCCCCTCGATATTGACCACGTTTGCGATACCAAAACTGAGCAATTTGTCACATGCTTGACGACTACGGTTACCGGATCGGCACACCACATAAAGAGGGTCACCAGAGGAACCACTGCGAGACGCTTGAATCGCCTTGGGATCAAGTTGATCGAGGGGCTCGTTCTTGGCGATTGCCACATGCGCTTCGCGATATTCCACCGGAGTTCGAACATCGACAAGATCAACATTTCTTCCCGAAGAGATCAGCTTCGACAATTCACTGGCAGAGATACTAGAAACCATAGCGTGAATCCTTCTCAATAATGGACTTTTAAACTTTCACTTAAGTACACAAAGCTTGCGGATCATTGACCTAAAATCGAGAATCGAGGCTCAGGCCTGAAAGGCAATAAGAGTCACCCAACCGAATAGAATTTTGAGGACTTAGCATTCTTAGAAAGTGACCTCTGTATCGATCAGCTAAGGTAGGTTTTAGCAGCATTTCACGGCTTGCTCGGGTTTCTTTCCTCGACTCTATAGGGTTAGAGCCAAATAGCAGAAAAAGGTTACAATACGTTTGAGCTTTTTCTTTGAATCTCCTAACACCCTGTTCCAACCTGAGACCAAAAAGATGCCTGGAGATGCGATGCATGGATGAAATGAACGACAGAGAACTCTTACATCGGGCCAAAGCGGGCGGTTTTTCTGCATTCCGACAACTAATCAACCAGCTTCAACCCCGTATCTACCGCATGGCCCTCCAGATCCTGCAGCAACCGCAAGATGCGGAAGATGTGACTCAGCAAACTTTCTTGGCATTGATAGAACATATCCAGGATTTCCGTGAGGAATCTTCTCTTACTACATGGGCACTTCGCATCACCACTAATTTCGCATTAAAAATTCTGCGAAAAAAACGTACCGAGAAAGTGTTTTCGATGAGCCAGCTTTCGTCGGAGGATAATTACAGTGATATGCCGCACCCGGAATTCATCGCTCCCTGGACGTTGACTGCGGAGGAAATCTTACAGCAACAGGAAATCCACGAGGAATTAGACCTAGCCCTATCCCAACTTGACGATAAGTATCGCTTGGTTTTCATTCTCCGAGATATTCAAAGTCTTTCCGTGCAGGATACAGCTCAGGCACTCGACTTGACTGAATCAACCGTCAAAGTACGCCTTCTGAGAGCTCGCCTGGCGTTGCGTGAACGATTGACAAAGAAATTCGGCGATGCCCTACAGGCGATCACTCCCGACCATAAACATTCTTGATTTTTTTGTAACCATCTACCCGCTCCTGGATCTAGATAGAAATACGCGCAAGACTGCAAGGAACCACATTATGACCTGCGAAGAACTACTAAAAGCTCTTAACGACTACGTCGATGGGGCGGAACTGACCGAGATATGTGAAGAGTTTTCGGAGCACTTGGCGGGCTGCAATCCATGCCAAGTAGTCGTCGATAATATCCGCCAGACAATTTCGCTCTATCGCGATGGACAGCCTTACGAAATACCATCCTCCTTCGAAACACGACTTCAAGACTGCCTGAAAAAACGCTGGGAAGAGAAATTTGGAACTTCTCCCGACTCTATCGTGCCAAACTAAATTCTCGCCACTTGAAAATAGTTTTGTCGTCATAAGTCGCAATCGAAGAAAAACGACGAGTTAGAAACCCTCACCTACAAGATCGTCGTATCGCTACTAAACCTGCGACACCTGTGTTCTAGTCCCGATTACTTCAGAAACACAACGGTAGCAAACCACTTACGGATAAGTTACTACACCTTCAGGCGGATCGGTTTTTATTGAGCTTAATCCGCTCATTCGGTGCGGACATCCTTGCCCCGCCGTTGCTTCTGACATCGCAAATCCAACTCTCAATCGTAGCCCCCCGGTCGTTCTCCCATCGTGGGAAATCGGCTGTCGTAATCCCCCTAAGAGTTTTTCTGTGAAAAAGGATTTCCTTGTGAACCCTTTTTCAATATCTGCATCTATCCAGTCAGAAGCGATGCAAGTATCCGCCACAGTTCCAAAGAGAAAGTTTTTAAAAACTTCAACAGCTAATCATTTTCAGCAATTGGGTGGGGTTATGAATTTCTTACGGCAGAGTAATAAACATTTAAGTGGATACGAGGATTGTCGCTCGGCGAAACTCGCCAGCGCGCTCCATTCCGATCGACTTCGGAGGTAATACTCGGATGACCTGACGCCCTAAAACGTTAGCAAACCCGGTGTTACCCAGAAGTAACACCGGGTTTTTTCGTTTTGAGAAGCAAGCATACACACGACGACCTGCACTAACGGCGTGAGGTCATTTCAGGAGAAATCGGACTGGTAGCTGAGATGGTATAGCGTCGGTCTGAAGAACCGAAGAGGAGGGTTCGAGCACCTCCCAGTCCACTGCCAACGTGAAAAGGGCATTAAAAATACAGCGCGGCAAATAGTCAAAGCGAGGAATTTTTGCATACATCAAACATGACTCGTTCGACTTCTGGTGAGGTCGCTGGTCTTTCAAGCCAGATAGGTCGGGTTCGAATCCCACACGAGTTGCTTAGAAGGAGAGAAGGCTAGTGTCCGTTAAACACATCGAATAAGTCGCCCTTGATCTAAAGCCTAGTGTCGAAAGCCTAAGGCCTCCAACACATGGGCTTGCCGACGGGTCGGCGCTTTGATTTGCAATCAAGGCTTCAGGGTTCAACTCCCTGCAGGTCCACTAACAGTAGAGCTACAAAATCGCGGCAATGTGAAATCAGAAAACAGAAAGACAAAGGAGAAGTAGATGCGAGTAAGCCCTGTATCGATCACGGACTGCCAGAGTTTTATGACATTTTTGAAACGCATAGCCATAACCATTCCATGAGGTTGTGGTGTAGCGGTAGCACAGCGGACTTTTAATCCGCCTAGCGTGGGTTCAATCCCCACCGGCCTCACTTGTTCGGCGTGCAGCTCGATGGTCCGAGCAGCGTCCTTATAAGACGAAGGTCGGAGGTTCGATTCCTTCCACGCCGACTGATAATAACTAAGACGCGAATATAGGGGAAGCACAACTTCCCGCGTATTCTCTGTCGAACCGATATGTCTTATTACCTATCGTTGACGCGAAACAAAGCACTGATGGTCTAGTGGAATGACGCCGCTCTTGTAAAGCGGCTGTGTGAGTTCGATTCTCACTCGGTGCTCTTGATCTTTGACAATTTGGTTGAGCCAACAAATAAGCGTCCTTGGTGTAGTGGTAACCCATCTCTCTACCAAGGAGAAAACGCGAGTTCAATTCTCGCTGGACGCTTTGAGAGTGACTCAAAAGATTACACACTTAGGAAATTCAAAGTGTACAGGCGAGTCTGGAGAAAATCCAAATTTGTTCTTCGGCATCAGTTGCTAATACTGCCAATGACCAAAACTTGGAATAAGAAATATGAAGCAACGTGCGATTCAGAGTAACTAGTCTCCCTACTTAATCCTCAATCTCCAATCTTTCGCCTCAACGAAGATTTCTCGTGCCTAATATCTGAAAACGTTTTGCCCTTGAATCCATCTGGTGGTGGAGCTTGATTGTCGATCAAGTTGCGGCGAGTTCGATCCTCGTCAGGGGCGCTTTCTGAGAAATCATCACCCCGAGTTGATGAGCTTCAAGGAACTTCTCTACGGAAGACATCCGACTGGATGAGGACACTGTTTCGAAAACAGCTGGCGGCACAAACGTCGCTTCAGGGTTCGAGTCCCTGGTCTTCCGCTGCAAACCTACGGTTTTCTTATTACTAAGTGAAACAAACCACCAGGACATCACTCTTTTACGAAGTAGCAAAAAAACTCACCACGATAAGAAGCCTGCGCTAAAAAAATGAACGATTGACGCTAAACCGTGTGGCGCGGGACATGTCTGCAAAACATGTTGGAATGAGTTCGAATCTCAATAGCGTCTTCTTGAACAAAGATGATTTTCTCAGAGATGTGGTACAGATCGCATCGCCTCAGGGGAAGGAAATATCAGCAAGATAATTTGGGTTTACAAAATGGTGCGGTACGCCAAAGGCTGAGCGGCTTGTCTTAGGAACAAGTGATTGTGGGTTCGAATCCCACCTGCACTACTGATCTTTGACCAAGGGCTACAACCCTGCGCCTTTGAATACTACTACTTGGAAGGTAGCCGGATAAGGTTTGCCGGGCCTGTTTGCTAAACAGTGCAACGTAATCGTTGTGAGGGTTCGAATCCCTTGCCTTCCGCTTTGATGGCTCAACCCATTGCAACGAGAGAATAGCTCGATGGTGAAGCGGATATCATCTCTCGCTTCTAACGAGAAGTTCCAGGTTCGATTCCTGGTCGAGCTACTGCGATTACTTTTATGGAAGGGCAAACCGATTTGGTGACGGGAACCGGCTGGAAACCGCACGTGCTTACCTACTCAAGCACTTGGGGGTTCGAATCCCCCTCCTTCCGCTTTTTTGCTGTTTTTGAAACAACGTTTGGAGACAATGATCGACTGCCGAGTTGGAGTACATATTACAAGCGGATGTCGTGGGTTCGATCCCCACCGGCGCAGCTTTGAACCGTTTCATAGCGCCGTAGCTCAGCGGTAGAGCACCGAAAAAGACTCTGACACACCTCTTCGTCGATCATTTTTTCACAGCCATTGACAGCCGGATCAGAGTACATGTGTTGTCGGTGCGATACCTACCCTGACTGCCTGATGCTTCATCCCATCGCAAACCGGATTTCTTTCCACAACCTCGACAGTTTTCCGGTAAGCCTAGTCTCGAAAGTTCAGAATTATTTTCTGAAACTTACCAAGCTCCCATCGCAATGAACTTGTGGTTTAAGTTCATTCATTACTACATGGCTTGAGAAACCTTATCTCGGTTACTCGATGCACTCCAGGCTAAAACAC
>JBEGUT010000134.1:0-8547 GCA_041178745.1 Planctomycetota bacterium
TCCTTGGAAAGCGTTTCACCCCGCTGCCCCAGGTGGTGAAGCTCCCGGGCAGCATGGCGGATGGTTGGGACCAAAACACGATGGCCTCCTCCTTACCGGTGACCCAAATTCAGCTGGGTGGAAACCCGCTCAACTAACACTGCCCGCTGACATTACTCTCGATCGCCTTCAGTCAAGAATCGGACTGCTCGACCTGCTCGACCAACAACAATCCAACTTGACGAACTTCAAGCCAGTCGAAACAATCCGCCAACACCAAGCCAAAGCCGCTGACCTCCTCGCCTCTCCAAAAATTCGCGAAGCCTTCGACCTCTCTTTGGAATCACCCTCCACTCGCGATCAATATGGAAGGCACATTCATGGTCAATCTGTTCTCATGGCTCGACGCCTTATCGAAAAAGGAATACCGCTAGTATCTGTCAACTGGCATAACGATGGTCGCAATTTCTGGGACACTCATGGCGATAATTTCAATCGACTTAAAAACGACCTCATTCCTCCAGCCGACCAAGCACTTTCCACCCTTCTCGAAGATCTGCAACAACGTGGGATGCTAGATGAAACACTAGTAGTTTGGGTCGGTGAATTCGGACGACGTCCGCAAATCACTGTCTCTAACGCCGGTCGAGAACATTGGCCCTACTGCTACAGTGGCCTGCTTGCCGGCGGCGGTATACGCGGCGGAATCGTCTACGGCGAAAGCGATAAACACGCTGCCTACCCACTCACCAACCCTGTCTCACCACTCGACTTCGCCACAACAATCCTCCATGCTCTTGGCATCCCTACCGATAGCATGCTTCAAGATCGCGAAGGCCGTCCCTATCGCGTCACTTCCGGAAAAATCCTTGACGCCATACTGGGATAATTCACATCTCTTCTTAACTCGTTGTGGTATCATCTCAACCTTCTCATGTCCGCTTGATGATCAACCACAACCATCCTCTTGAACCCTAAAATCATACTCCTCACATGCTCTCAAACTTTCTACTGCACCCTTCCACAATCTATATTATCCTCCACGCGGTCATCTCCACTTGTCTCTCTATTCGCGTCATTATGCGCCGTACACCCACTGGCGTCGCCCTTGCGTGGCTCCTCATGATCTACGCCTTCCCATTGATCGGTACACTCGCCTATCTACTCATCGGCGAACGCCGCATCGGTAGCAGTCGATCGCAAGGCATCAACACCATTCGCAGCAACTTTTCCGAAATCTCCCACAAAATACTCAACCCTCAATCCTGCCAAATCGATTGGCCCCATGAACATTCCTCCGCGAAAGCCATGAACAAAATCGGTACGAATCTCATTGGCTTCGAAACCGCGAAAGGAAATCATTTTGAACTCTTCAGCGACACGACAAATATCCTGGCCGCAATCGCGAAAGATATCGACTCCGCCAACTCCACAGTCCTCATTGAATTTTACATCTGGAATGAAGGTGGCCTCGCCGACGAGGTTCTAAATTCTCTCATCCGCGCCGCCCAACGCGGTGTTAAATGCATCGTGTTGATCGATCAACTCGGCGCACGCCCCTGGTGGAAATCAAAACAACCCCAACAACTTCGCAAAGCTGGCATTCAAGTACGCCCTGCCCTCCCCGTCGGTCTCTTTCGCACCTTCATAGGGCGCACCGACCTGCGACTGCATCGAAAAATCGTTGTTATCGATTGCAACATCGCATGGACCGGTAGTATGAACATGGTCGACCCGAAATTCTTCAAGCAAGATGCCGGAGTTGGACAATGGGTCGACGCTATGACCCGCATTCAAGGATCCATCGTCTCCCCACTAGCCTGCACCATGCTCAGCGACTGGGCACTCGAATCAGGCGAATCCCTCCTCGATCTCTTCCAGCAACTCAATATCCAACCCACCAGCGAAGTCGGATCCACTGACATCCAAGTCGTTCCCTCCGGACCAGGACAAAGTGGCGATGGACTTCTACATATGATTCTCGAGCTGATTCACAGCGCCGAATCCGAACTCATCCTCACCACTCCCTACCTGATACCCGATGATTGTCTTCTCCGAGCACTCCGAGGAGCAGCCGCCCGTGGTGTCCGCGTTCAAGTCGTTGTCCCAGAAAAAGTCGACTCCTTCCTAACTCGCCACGCCAGTCGCTCTTACTTCGATGACCTGATCGACGCCGGCATCCAAATCTATCTCTATCGCGATGGCCTACTCCATACAAAATCTATTACCGTCGACAAAGATATCTCCATGTTCGGTACCGTTAATTTCGACATGCGAAGCTTCTGGCTCAACTATGAAGTAGCCCTCTTCGCCTATGATTCCACTTTCACACAACAACTTAGAGAATTACAGCAGTCCTATATCAAAGACTCCAACATTCTCGACAAACAATCATGGAACAACCGCCCCTTCACACAAAAATTTCTAGAAAATTCCCTGCGACTTGCCAGCCCATTGCTGTAGTTCCAACAATCCAAAACGCTCAACGCACTTTTTACATCGATCCTGTGAAACTACAATCAAAACCAACCCGCAAATTAAGAAGCTCACAACGTTTCAGCTTTCCATCTAAATTTCTACGTATCATCCATTGTTTACAATCGCCATCGTCCTGAGTCCCACATCATGCACTTGTCAAATCGTCTCTTAGAGCGAACTTCTAAGAAATGTCTTTCGATCATTTCGCTCACGCTTTACATCGTTTCTCTTTTCAGCACTCTATCCTTCGGTCAAACAGCTGCAGCGACAGATAGCTCTGAAATAAAACTCAATGAAGGCTGGGTCGTATCGGCCGGCGCACCTCCCCGAGGTCGAATTTCTTTACCTACCGACCCTCTAGAATTCGCCTACCTTCGCAATCAATTAAGTCTGCCATCTCCCGATCAAGTTGAGTCACTCAGCGCTGATGGACTTCCCAATTGGAAAAAAATCAAAGCGGATGACCAAGGTAACTTCACCGGTCGTGAACTCTTCGGTAGCTGGCTCGTATGCTTCGTCGACTCCCCAGACAACTCTATCTGGTTACTCGACGCTCAAGGCCATAGCTCCGTCCGCATCAACGACTCTCCGCGCACCGGCGATGTCTACTCAAACGGCTCCGTAGAAGTACCCGTCTCCCTTAAACAAGGGCGAAACGTCCTCATCTTCACCAGCGGCCGCGGACGTATCTACGCTCGACTCAGAAAGCCTCAGAAGCTACTCTTCCTAAGTCAGCGCGACACAACATTCCCAACACTCCTACGCGATGAGAGAACCGAATCGTGGGGATCGCTCCTGGTGGTCAACGCTACCACAGATACGATCACTGATCTTGTCCTACGCGTTAGTGGCGAAGGATTCTCACAATCCGATTCCATCGTCCCGCAACTACCGCCTCTGTCAACTCGCAAAGTACCAATTAAGCTCCAGCCTCAAACCGATAAATCGGCGATTGAATCGTGGAAAACCGATAGTACTACAATCGATCTACAACTCATTCGAACAACGAATCCATCGGCTATTCTAGATCAAAATAAAATCACACTCACTGTTCGCACTGCTAACCAAAATCACCGCCGAACCTTCATCAGTCAAATCGATGGTAGTGTTCAATACTTTGGAGTCGTGCCTCCCGCTGAAGGTTCAGTCAATCCAGCTGTTCCTCCCTCCTTAATCCTCACTCTTCACGGTGCTGGCGTTGAAGGAGAAGGACAAGCCAATGTCTACACCCCCAAACCCAATACGTATGTCATCGCTCCCACCAATCGACGCAACTTTGGCTTCGACTGGGAAGATTGGGGACGACTTGATGCCATCGAAGTACTGCAAGTCGCATCCAAACTGTTCGGAACCAACCCGCGCCGAACCTATCTCACAGGTCACTCAATGGGCGGTCATGGCACTTGGCATATCGGTACTCTCTTTCCCGACCGTTTCGCAGCCATCGGCCCTAGCGCTGGATGGATCTCGTTCTCTACCTACGCCGGTCGCGGTGCTACAGTAAGCGACGATCCCGTCTCGAAAATGCTCCGCAGACCACTGCTGACAAGCGATACCCTCGCTCGTAAAAGCAACCTCAGTCAACAAGGAGTCTACATCCTCCACGGCGACGCAGATGACAACGTACCAGTCGATCAAGCCCGTACCATGCGAGAAAACCTAGCCAGCTTCCACCCTGATTTTGTTTACAAAGAACAACCCGGCGCAGGGCACTGGTGGGGCAATGCATGTTGCGATTGGCCACCTCTAATTCAATTCTTCGAAGCCCACGAAATCCGTGCTGCTCCCGATGCCACTCAAGTCGACTTCGTAACACCAAACCCCGCGGTATCTGCCTCCTGCTTCTGGGCAACTATCGATCGACAAATTACCCAATGCGAACTCAGCGAAATCCATCTCCAGTGGAATAAAACCGACTTCTCCATCTCAGGTACGACAAAAAACGTTCAACGCCTCGGCATCGATGCAAATGTACTTAGGAAAGCTGCCACCGAAAAACAAGCTGCGATCAAAATCAATGTCGATGGATCGATCATCTCCGATATCTCGCTCGATCAACAGGATACGATTTGGCTCGTTAACGAAGGTGGAAAATGGTCCATCGATCTCACCACGAATGATTCTTTGAAGAACCGTAAACGCAATGGTGTCTTCAAGGAAGCCTTCAATCACCGATTCGTTCTCGTCTACGGCACTGAAGGTAACGACGACGAAAACAGCTGGATGCTTGAGCGAGCACGCTTCGATGCTGAAACGTTTTGGTACCGCGGTAACGGCTCAGTTGACGTCATTCCAGATTCAGCTTGGAAGGAAACTGCTGATAAAAACCGTAACGTAATCGTTTACGGTAACGCTACGATTAATTCCGTGTGGCGAGAATTGCTCACCGACTCTCCAGTGCAAATCGTTCGCGATCGATGGTCCATCAGGAATGATTCCGAAAACAAAGAATCGGCTTCGATACTCATGGTACGCCCACAAGCGAACCATCCTAGTTTTTCGATCGGCGCAATCGGCGGCACAGATCTTCTCGCCATGCGATCCACTAATCGTATCCCGATTTTTTCCTCGGGCACCAACTATCCTGATCTCCTCATTGCCACCTCCGACTTCTTGCAGAAAGGAACCGCCGCCATTCGTCGCGTTGGATTCTTCGGTAATGACTGGTCTATCGAAAACGGCGAATGGCAATCAGGCTCTCCTTCCGAAAAATAATGAGCACCAATGCGAAACGAATAGAATCGAATTATCGACGAGAAGCTTTGGACAAACCTCCAAAGCTTCAAGTGGTACAGGCTGAGTCGCCGTAAGTGCAACTTGGCAGCCTCGAAAAATATTAATCCCAATAAGTTTGAAGCCATAAAAAGTTTTATATTGGTGCCGTTTCGTGATACGATAAAGCCTCCTCCCCTACCCGTCCTTCCCGAGGCTTATCATGCTTTCCCACCTACGCAGCTTCGTATGGATAATCATCTTCAGTGTCGTCGCTTGGACGAACCTTAGGGCATTTGCAGAAGATCCTCAGCCAACCGCAAGCGGCTCTCTGAAACTACTCTCCACACAGCGCATCTGGGATGCTGCCCCTCATAACGCCTTCACCGATCTAATTCGCTTTAACGATCGCTGGTTTTGTGCATTCCGCGAAGGTTTAAGCCACGTTTCTCCCGATGGCGCCCTGCGAATTATTACTTCCCAGGATGGGCAAGCTTGGCAATCTGCAGCTCGAATCGAATCGGCGAACTCCGATCTCCGAGATGCGAAACTCACCATCACACCCGATGGCAGACTGATGCTCTGCGGCGCTGGTGCCCTGCACGACCGTTCTCAAAAAACCCATCAATCTCTCGCATGGTTTTCCTCCGATGGTTTCACCTGGAGCGAACCTGTCGAGATCGGTGATCCGAATATTTGGCTGTGGCGCGTGACATGGCATAAAAATCGCGCCTTCGGTATCGGCTACGGCTGTGGTGAAGATCGCTTCGCAAGACTCTATCAATCGAAAGATGGTATTCACTTCCATACGCTCGTCGATCGACTCTTCACCGAAGGCTATCCCAATGAATCGTCAATCGTATTCAGCGGACAAAAAGCGATCTGTCTTCTCCGCCGCGACGGTAATCCTAGCACAGCGCAACTCGGGACCTCGCTCCCACCTTACACACACTGGAACTGGAAAGATCTCGGAGTTCGTATCGGTGGACCGCATATGCTAATGCTGCCTGACGGTCGAATTATCGCCGCCGTTAGACTGCTAACTCCCAAACCTCGTACTGCACTTTGCTGGCTCGACGCAGATCAAGGGAAACTGACCGAGGCACTCCAGTTACCATCGGGCGGTGATACAAGTTATGCCGGATTAGTAATGCACGACAATATACTGTGGGTTAGTTACTACTCGTCGCATGAGAACAAAACTAGTATCTATTTATCTAAAGTTGAAGTGCCCGTACAAGCGATCGATATCGCCTCGCGCCGTGAACTGTTCGTCGATCATTTTCTCATCGATCGCTCAGACAATACCGAAATGAAACTCCATGAGCCCCAACTCTCTGAGCCGATGTCGCAACCAGCTAATGCGATGGAATATGGAACTGTCATCAAGGATGGTGACTTGTATCGACTCTACACTCGTGATGGAAGAGGAGCTAAGGCGGACGGCGACTCCTCCGAGGTAACTCGCTATTGCGAAAGCACCGATGGCATCCACTGGACCAAGCCTATTCTCAATCTTTACGAAATCGACGGAAGCAAAGAGAATAACGTGATCCTTCACGAATCACCCTTTTGTCACAACTTCGCACCGTTCCTTGATCGACGGCCCGGCGTCGATCCAGCACAGAAATACAAAGCTCTCGCAGGAACTGTTAAATCAGGGCCAGGCCTCGTTGCCTTCATCTCTGCCGATGGAATCCACTGGTCCAAGCTTCAGCAAGAGCCCGTCATTACGTACACAAAAGAATATGCATTCGACTCCCAAAACGTTTCTTTCTGGTCCGAGGCTGAAGGATGCTACGTCTGCTACTTCCGACATTTCCTCGATGGAAAGCTTCGCTCAGTTTGCCGTACGACATCAGCAGACTTTATTCACTGGAGCGAACCGGTTCCACAGAAGCCGAATTTTCCTGGCGAGCATATTTATACTACGCTGACTCATCCCTATTTCCGAGCGCCACATATTTACATTGCCACTCCTACACGATTTCATCCCGAACGGGGTGAAAGCACTGATATTCTTTTCATGAGCGCACGCGTCCTGGGTGATAAGACCACAACAAATTTTGATCGAACATTTCGCGAAGCTTGGATTCGTCCAGGTCTCGATTCAGATCGCTGGGGTAATCGATCTAACTATGCCGCCTGGAACATAGTGCCAACCGGACCTACAGAAATGTCCATCTACACAACTCCATTTCGAAGATTCAAGATGCGACTCGATGGAATCGCATCCCTTCATGCCGGTGCCGATCCTGGCGAAATGATTACTAAACCCCTGCGTTTCAGTGGAAAAGTGCTGGAAGTAAACTTCGCCACCAGTGCCGGTGGTCGTATCAAGTTCGAAATACTTGACGAAACTAATCATCCGATCCCAGGCTTCGACCTTCATTCATGTGATGCATTAGTCGGTGACAAGATCGAACAGATCGTATCATGGAAACAAGGTACAGATTTAAGTGGGCTCGCAGGAAGAATCGTCCGGCTGCGCATTGAGATGCAGGAAGCAGATCTCTTCTCGTTCCGATTCTTCGATCCAGCATCGGAGAATAAATGATGCGTTGGAGCTATATACAAGTCGTTTGGTTAGTTTCTGCGTTGCTGGTTCTTACAGAGATTCCAGTACGCTGCGCAGAAGATGCCAAATCGCCAGACATCGACTTTCAGAGAGATGTTCGTTCTGTGCTGAAGGAACGTTGCTTTGCATGCCATGGTGCATTGAAGCAGGAAGCAGGCTTACGACTAGATACCGTTGCATCGATCAAAACGGGTGGTGATTCCGGATCTGCGATCTCTTCAGAGCAGCCGGAGCAAAGCCTGCTGTTACAGAAAGTCAAGGCATCAGATGATTCTGTCCGCATGCCACCGGAGGGGTCGCCACTTAGTACAAAGCAGATTCAGAATATCGAACAGTGGATTCGTAGCGGCGCAGTGACCCCCACAGTCGATCAACCAGAACCGAGCCCATCCGATCATTGGGCATTTCAGCAGCCCGTCCGTACACCGCTGCAAGCCGATAATACACTGCATCCTATCGATACTTTATTGCAGCAGAAACTGCAGAAACTGAATCTTGAGCCACGGCCACTTGCCGACAAAGCGACCCGCATCAGACGCCTCTACCTTGACCTTATCGGAATGCCTCCAACACAACTGCAGCTCTCTGAGTTTCTCGCTGATACCTCAGCGGACGGATACGAAAAGATCGTAGGAAAACTTCTTGATTCACCACAGTATGGGGAACGTTGGGGCCGGCACTGGATGGATGTGTGGAGATACGCCGATTGGTTTGGTCGCCGATATGTACCTGATGTGTGGAACAGCGCTCCGCAAATCTGGAGGTGGCGAGATTGGATAGTCAACTCTCTGAATGAAGAT
>JBEGUT010000135.1:0-8527 GCA_041178745.1 Planctomycetota bacterium
CTGGATTATGCTGTGCGCGGTAGTGATTGCGATACCTGATCCGACCGCTGCAGCGGCGCAGGGAGCAAACGTGTTCTTCTGGACGCTCGGGCAATTGCTTCCCAATTGGTTAAGCGGCTTGCTGTTAGCATCGATTGCTGTTGCGCAGTACATCTGTGGTCTAGCGACCGTCACCTCCGCTTCGCGTATGGTGTATGCGTTCGCTCGCGATGGTGGCCTTCCTGCATCGAGACATTTGCGCCGTGTGGGATCGCACAAGACTCCAGGAATGGCGATCTTAGTCGTATCGATTGCGGCGATTGCGTTTACGCTTTACACGCCGGTTTATTCGACGATCACCTTGGTATGCGCCATTTTGCTTTATTTGAGTTACGTGCTACCAACGCTGCTGGGATTGATGGCTTATGGTCGAAACTGGACCAGCATGGGCCCTTGGCAACTTGGGGCTTTGTATCGACCGCTAGCGTTGCTGGCGATTTTAGGTTGCTCGGTGCTGATCGCGATCGGCATGGCTCCACCGAACGAAAAAGCGTTGTACTTTGTGTTGGCGATGACCGCTGTGTTACTTCTGATGCTGGCAACGGGCCTGGGTGGTTTGAAACGCAAAGCGAGTTAACTGTTTTCGACTTGCTTTAGCTTGCGCAGCGTTCGCCGAGGTTGGGTCGTCGTTGCGGTTTTCCAATCAGCGTTAGAGCGGGAACGGCGGTGGGCCCGCCATGGAAAGTTCGACCATCGTCGAGGTAGTGATCAAAGACGAAGACGCCGTTCTTGGAATTGCCGGCTTTCAAGCAGCGCAAGATCGCGGGGTTGCCGCATTCGGGGCACTGAACACGCAGCCCATGCTGATCCAACAGTTCATGAACCATTTTTGCGAAGGCTTGATTTTCTTGGAGTGAGCCGAAGGCCCAGCCTTGAAACTGCCGCAGTCGGGCCTCGATACTTTTCCGTAGCGACTCTTCGTAACTGCGAATTTCTTCTTTGAGAGAGTCAACGGCATGAGTCGCTTGCGAAATCGTAGCTGCTGGAAGATTCATACGCGACCGCAAGCCCTGCTGAATCTGTTCGGAAGCAACTTGCAAGGCTTGAAGAAAAAGACGCTGGGCTGCGATATCGGCTGGGGCATTGTGAGAGAGCATCACCAGTTCAAGCAGCGCAATGGGTTCACCCCAGTGGACAACGGGTGCGAAGGCGAGAGAGTAATCGCTAGGGTTTCGCGGCTGGCCGGCCGTCTTAGACTTAGGGGCCAGGATCAGCGGACGACGCTGTTGCCAAGCGAACTGTACCAGTAGTTCATGTTTCTTTGCTTCTTGAGGAGCAAACTGAATCGGCTCCATGCGATGACGCAAGGCGAACCATGAGCCGTGTCCACCGTGCGGCCTTAACCAAATCAAACCTCCTTGCGCAGAGAAACTGGTGACAAGGAAAGGAAGCAACTGTTCGAGGAAGGGTTGCAAGGTCAGGTCGCTGGAAACGATACGTTCCATTTTCTTCAGCCAGTTGGCCGTTTGTCGCTTGGGCAAGTTCGCTTCACTTTGGTTGCACTCAGCGTTTGCGAGTGAGTTGGCATCTTGTGCAGCGGTTGCGGTTTTGTCGTTCCTTGGCCGGTCGCTCTTGCTTTTCGGATCCGTGCGTTTCAAGCCATTTCTCCGGTTCACGATTTGCGACTGGGAAGTTTGTGATTTACTGGAAGTCATAGAACGACAAATAGAATCTCGAGATGGTCTTCAGAAGGTGTCAAAGCGTATCGATCGTATATGTAGTTCTGCCTGGTTGCGTTGTGGCGGTTATGTCTAGAAATTCAGTCAAGCCAAGCTCTCGGCGAGTTAACACGCCAAGAAGGTTTTCGTGTTCGAATGTATTTCAGCTAATCCTCCGGCAGGCCGAATAATCATGTGCGGTCGATTGCCTGACGACCAAAGGTGGAGGTGGCAGAAGACGTAATACGTGCTGCCCCTTGAGCCTCTGAACGTTGTGAATCACTTGATCGCGGTAGCGCGCCAGTAGCCAGTTGGTACCTTAATTGTGTCTAGAGGTTGCGAGAAAACCGAGCATCCATCTTGCCCTTTCGTCCCAGCTTACGCGTCTCGACGTGTCCTGTGAGGAAAACAACGATTGTGACAGCTTGGACGGTTCGTTTTCCGATTCGGTTCCTTGACGGGCGGGAAAAAGTTTTGGCGAAGGCGTTTCTTCGGGAAATCACGATGATGGTTGCGATGGGGACTATCTGGGAAAATTTGGAGCGATCGGGTAAGGAATATCGAAGAAATTGTTTATACTTTTTGTTTAGACAAATGGAACTTGCCGTTCCTTCAGGTATCCAAAACGATTAGTTAGCCGATCTATTAAGCGATAATTAGATGTTCTGTTTTCTTTCTGAGACTTCGGGCAATTTGTAGCTTGGGGTAGGTTGGAAAGTGGTTTACGGAAGCCGATATGTCAACGAATCAGGGCTCGGTTAGTCAAGAAACATTAGAACAGACGAAATCCTTGATTAAGACATTAGTCAGTGAGATTTCGGACTTGTCGAAAACCGACACGCCTGCGGACCAATTTTATCCTGCGGTGTTGCAGCGAATTGTGCAGGCTTTGGCAGCGATTGGTGGAGCCGTGTGGTTGCTGGATGATCAGCGGCGGTTGCGTCTGGCATACCAATTGAACATGGCGGAAAGTTTGTTGGATCAGGATGGCGAGGACTCTCAAAAGCATGGCCGCTTGCTAATGCGGATGCTGTCCAACAAAGCTTCGGAACTCGTTCCGCCGGGAGCGATGATTGGAGATGGGCAGGAAGGCAATCCGACGCGTTACCTTTTGGTGATCTCTCCCCTGCAGAGCAGTAAAGAAGTTGCTGGGATGATCGAAGTGTTTCAGCGGCCCGAGGCACCACCGCCAACGCAGCGAGGGTACTTGCGATTTTTAGAGCAGATGTGCCAACTCATCAGCGGCTGGCTGAAGTCTCAAACGTTGCAGCGAGTTTCAGGCAGGCAGCAGTTATGGCAACAGGCTGACCAGTTTGCGCGATTGGTTCACAACAATTTGGAACTTCGAGATACTGCGTTTACGATCGCCAATGAAGGGCGACGGCTGATTGAGTGCGATCGCGTGAGTGTCGCTACTTGTCATGGGCGCAGCACTAAAGTAATTGCGATCAGCGGTCAAGATACGATCGAGAATCGATCGAATATCGTGTCCGCTCTAAATCGTCTGGCAACACGCGTTGTCGCGGCGGGTGAACCGATGTGGTACGACGGTTCGACGGAGGATTTACCTCCGCAGTTGGAAGAGGCGATCGAGGAATACGTTGACTTGTCGCATGGTCGTACCGTTACGGTGTTGCCAATTCGTCGACCTGAATTAGTCGTTGAGGGAGATATTCAGTCCAAGCAGACGGCGCAGCGTGAAGATAATTCGCAGCGAGAAATTATCGGCGCATTGATTGTTGAGCAGATTGAAACTCAGTTATCGCGCGAGGTTTTGCAATCTAGAGTGGACCTAGTTTACGAGCATTCGTGCCGAGCGTTGGCCAATTCGCTCAGTCACAACAATCTCTTTTTAATGCCACTGTGGCGAACGCTTGGTCGCGCTAGCTGGATGTTTCGTGGAGATGCGAGACAAAAGACATTGGCGATTGGTGGATTAGCGTTAGCGGCGATTGCTGGTCTTTTCTTGTACAAGATTGATTTCGATCTTCGTGCTAGTGGCGAATTGAAACCGGAAGTTGAGCGACAGGTTTTTGCGATCACCGATGGTGAGGTCGAAGAAGTATTGGTCGATACCGGTGATATGGTCAAAGCGGGTGATCCGTTGGTGCGACTGAAAGACACGAACCTTGAGGTTCAGTTGGAAGATGTCTTCGGCAAGATGCAGACCGCACTAAAGCAGAAGCAGAGTATCAGCTACCAACGAGGATCGCGTACGCTTTCGGATATTGAAAGAAATCGGCTAGCGGGTGAAGAAGCTGAGGTCGACGAACAACTGCGCAGCTATAAGGCTGAGTATGAATTGCTAAAAGATAAGAAGGCAGGGTTGGTAAGGACGGCGCCGATCGATGGAATGGTCGTAACTTGGGATGTTAAGCGCCTGTTGCGATCGAGGCCCGTGGTTACGGGGCAGGTGCTGATGGCGATTGCCGATTCTAGCAAGGATTGGTATCTGGAGTTGGACATGCCTGAAAAGCGGATGCGTTATCTTGACAGGGCCGTAGCAACTAATGGCGAACAACCCCTGCCCGTAGAGTTTATTCAAACGACGAATCCTAGTGTTCGTTTTACTGGAAAGCTATCTACTGATGCGATTCATCAGCGAGCCGAAGTGCATCCCGAGGAGGGAGCTACGGTAAAGCTTCGAGTGGAGCCGAGCACGATGCAGGACCTCAGCAGACGACCTGGGGCGAGAGTGACTGCTAACGTGAAGTGTGGCAAGGAGTCAGCTGCCTTTGTGTGGTTCCATGAAATTGTCGAGTGGGTTTACTCCAACTTGCTGTTCTAGTTTTACGGTTAAGTATTTTTTCTTGATACGACTTACCTGATCGTTATCACGTCATTTTCAAGAGTGTTATTCGCTTATGCCATCTCAATTCATCGCAGCCTATGCTCTGGTCGGCTTTTTGGCGGGTGCTACGGTCACGCAGGACTCGAAGGATTTGATTGTAGAAAACGCTGGCGTTTACTACGAGAAGAAGGTCGATATTTCGGCACCGGCTTCGGGTTTGATCAGCGAGGTGGCGGTGGAAGAGGGGCAAGCGATTTCGAAGGATGAAGTGATTGTTCAGTTGGATCAAAGAATCACGAAAGCGGAACTGGAAGTCGCTAAACAAGAAGCAGATGCTGCGGAGAAGCAGGCCAACGACGAATCGAATATTTTATACGCAAACAAGGTTTCTGAGGTAGCTTCGGCAGAGTATGAAAACTTCGTCGATCTTCTGCGAAAGAGTGCAACTTCTGCTTCGGAGTTGCGTCGAAAGAAGCTAGAAGCGGAGAAGTCGAAGTTGTCGATTCGCGTTGCTGAGTTGGAGCGAGAGAAGAACATCGCAACGGCGCTGGTAACAAAAGAAAAGGTGAAGGCAGCGGAAGTTCAGTTGGCGTTGCGACAGATCAAGGCGCCATTCAATGGCTTAGTTGCTCGAAGTTATTTAGAGCAAGACGCTTGGGCGAAAGAAGGTGAGCGAATTCTAACTGTCGTCGCAGTTGAAGAATTGAAAGTTGAGGGCAATGCGAGGGGGTTGGAGAAGTTATCGCCTCATGTTCTTTTCGGAGCACCGGTCACGATTGAGATTCAAGTGGCCAAAGAGATGCCTCCTGTGGTTATAGAGGGGACGATTGGGTTTGTCAGTCCGATTGTGGAAGCGGATGGGAGTGTTCGTGTGTGGAGCAAGATTTCCAACCAGCAGCTTAATGGGCAGTGGCTGTTCCGTGAGGGGATGACGGCGAGTATGAAGATTCAGGTTGTTACACCTAAAGGAAATCAACCTGTTTCGAAGTAGGCTATCGGACAAGCGGCCGAATTATTTCGGTTGATTTGGTGAATGATTTTTAGCATCTAACTGGTGCGTGGCGATTAGGAGAGAACGCGAACAATGACATCGATGGCGGAAAGCCTGGTCAATAGCGCATCGAGACCGTTGCGGATTCGCAAACGGCCAGATCTCGAAGCGCGTCGGCACCGCTATCACGGCAAGTCGTACTGGGTGGTCAAAGAGCCCGTGGGATTGAATTATTTTCGATTCCATGAAGAGGAGTATGCGATCCTCAACATGCTCGATGGTGAAACGAGCTTGCAAACGATCAAAGAGGAGTTTCAAAAGCAGTTTGCTCCCCAGCGAATCACGTTGCAGGATTTGCAACAGTTTGTGGGGATGCTGCACCGAAGCGGCTTGGTTATTTCTCAGATGAATGGCCAGGGGCAACAATTGCGACGCCGTGGTGATCAACGTCGTCGCAAAGAGTTGCTAGGTAAGGTTGCGAATATTTTTGCATTGCGTTTTCGCGGGATCGATCCAGAGCGGTTGTTGAATCGATTGTTGCCCTGGTTTGGCTGGTTGTTTACACCTGGGGCGTTGATTGGAACAGCGTGTCTTGCACTATCTGCGTTGATGTTGGTTCTTTTGCAACTGAAACAGTTTCAGGCGAAGCTGCCAACGTTTGAACAGTTCTTTGCAGCGGACAATTGGATTTGGTTGGGTTTGACGATGGCGGTCGTGAAGATTCTTCACGAGTTTGGCCATGGTTTGAGTTGTAAAAAATTTGGTGGTGAGTGCCATGAGATGGGGTTGATGCTGTTGGTATTCACCCCCTGTTTATATTGCAACGTGTCGGATTCATGGATGCTCCCGAATAAGTGGCAGCGTGTTTTTATCGGTGCTGCAGGGATGTATGTCGAGTTGATCTTGGCATCGTTGGCGACCTTTGTTTGGTGGTACAGCGATCCGGGCTTTGTGAATTATCTGGCGTTGGCAGTGGTGTTTATCTGCTCGGTTTCCACGGTGATCTTTAATGGTAACCCGCTGCTTCGCTTTGACGGTTATTACATTTTGATGGACATTTTGGAGATCCCGAACTTACGGCAGAAGAGCACTGAAGTTCTGAAGCGTTGGTTTCAATCGGTATGTTTGGGCTTGGAGTTGCAGGAGAACCCATTTCTACCGCAGCGCAATAAGTTTTGGTTTGGTGCCTTTACGGTAGCTGCTGGTATTTATCGGTGGGTGGTAGTGATCGGTATTTTCATGTTCCTTAATAAGGTTCTCGAACCTTACGGGCTGAAGCGGTTGGGACAGATAGCAGCTTTCTCGGGCATCATCGGAATGTTTGTTCCTCCGATCATGTCGACTTACAAATTTTTCAAAACCCCAGGAAAGGCGAGCAAGATGAAACGTTCGCGAGTGCTTTCAACGGTGGCAGTGGCGGTGGCAGCCATTGGGATTGTGGCTTTCGTGCCGTTTCCCTTTCACATTGATTCTGCGGTGGAGATTCAGCCGACCGATGCGCATAGCGTTTACGCGATGGTGCCTGGAAGGATCGTGACTTGGCATAAGAAGCCAGGGGATCATGTTGAAGCCAACGACTTGATTGCAACATTGGATAACGTTGATTTGCGATTGAAAGAGATTTCTTATCGCGGTGAGTTTAACGTGGCCGAGTTGCGGCTGAAGATGATGGAAAAACAGGGGGTTCAGGATAGCGAGATTACGGCACAGGTTGGGGCTCAAAGGGAAGTACGGGATGCAGCCGAACAAAAGTTATTGAACATTCAGGATCGCACAAAGCGATTGGAAGTGCGCAGCCCCGTAAGTGGTACGATCCTCCCTCCACCCGCGAAAGAGGAAGCAAAAGATGGTACAGAGCGGTTGCCTGTGTGGAGCGGGAACCCTTTTGATGCCGAGAATGAAGGAGCGCTTTTTGCTGAAACCGATTTGCTATGTCTCGTCGGCGATACGAAGCGAATGGAAGCGGTTTTGGTGATAGACCAAGCAGATATCGATTTGGTTGTTCCAGGGCATGAGGTTGACATCAAACTGGATTCTTCCCGTTTGGAAACCATTGCCGGTAAGATCAGTCAAATCTCGGAGGCCGAAATGGAAGTCGCGTCACCGAACATGACCAGCCAGACTGGCGGTCGCTTGAACTCAACAATGGATGAGTCCGGACAGTTGCGTCCAACCAGCACATCCTACCAGGCTCGCGTTCCGCTTCACGAATACTCCCAGTCGTTGCGACCGGGATATCGAGGTCAGGCGAGAGTGTATGTGGGATGGAAGTCGCTAGGGTGGAGATTATATCGTTTCTTGTCGAGGACATTCCATTTTGACTTGTAGGGATTGGCTTTGCGTCAAGCCGTTCCTGAGGTGCGAACAGTGTCGACTTTTTGTTTTGGAAGATGGTTTTAGGAGGATCTGATTCATGTCGAGTGTGAACGAGAATATTGCCGAATCGGCCGCAGAAACTCAGCAGCGT
The DNA here is from genome assembly GCA_041178745.1 of Planctomycetota bacterium. Lineage (GTDB taxonomy): Bacteria > Planctomycetota > Planctomycetia > Pirellulales > Pirellulaceae > JAFLCP01. The sequence continues at coordinate 7,947 of JBEGUT010000135.1, forward strand.
CCAGCCGTACAGCCTATCCAGGTTCAGGTTAAGGATGACGATGCCAATGCATGCTACGCTAACTTCTGCCGAGTTACTGGTTCGCCTGAGGAGTTGATTGTTGACTTCGGTCTCAATCCCCAACCAGTTGGTATTCCAAAGGATCCAATTCAGGTTAAGCAGCGAGTGATTATGAATTTCTTCACTGCGAAGCGTTTACTAGCTGCACTGCAGATGTCAGTTCAGCGTCACGAAGCGGTTTTCGGCGTTCTCGAAACCGACATTCAGAAGCGACTGCGAGTGCCACAGCAGGGTCAATAATCCCGCCTGACTCCCACAATCCAATTCTCATCAAATCGTTCCCGGCCAACCGGGAACGATTTTTCTTTGCTATCAAAAAGCGGTGCTATGCACCGTCAATCTCCGGTGCTATGCACCTTCGGATCAGGTGCCTAGCACCTTTCAATCTCGTCTCCTCTCGACCACAAGTAGCTAGCTAATCATACGCGAAGTGGACTCGCGCTCGTATTGCCAGCAATCGTAAACTGGCCGTTACACTGATTCGGCTCTGTTTTTGCGCAGAGATCTAGCACCTCGCGGAA
>JBEGUT010000136.1:0-8492 GCA_041178745.1 Planctomycetota bacterium
TTTTGCACCAGCTCGGAAAGCCAATGCATGACCGTCGCCCGTTGCTACACGTGGATTAGTGGATTCACGGTAAACCTGTCCGCATCCACCTGAGCATAAAATCGTTTGTTTGGCCCACACCAACGTTGGTCGCTGCCCCTCGACCGATACCACTGCTCCGCAGCAAACCCCTTCGTGGGTCAATAGATCGATCGTAAACGTTCTTTCCCAAATCGAAATGTGTGGTTGGCTGTGCGTTCGTTCAATAACTGCCCGCATGATTTCCTTGCCGGTAGCATCACCTAGTGCATGAAGAATACGCTGATGGCTGTGCCCCCCTTCCCTGCCAAGTAGCAGTTCACCATTGCGACTATCAAATCGTGTACCCCATTGGATTAACTCTTCAACTCGCAGCGGAGCTTCATGGACGACCATCTCTACGACTTCGCGATCGCATAATGCTCCTCCGGCTGTGAGCGTATCGGAGACGTGATCCTCAAATCGATCCTCGGGATCCCAAACCGTTGCGATACCTCCTTGGGCATATTGGCTGTTGGATTCGACAAGCTTATCTTTCGTTACTACCAGAGTAGAAACGTGAGATGGTATTTCATTAGCGGCTCGCAAGCCGGCTAAGCCACCTCCGATGATCAGGATATCCGTAAAAAAATGGGTCATCTTTTTAGGATGAATGTCGATCAGATAACGCGGTACGGCTCCCGGATATTGCATTTCAGCTTGCATGGTCGGTTACTCGTTTATGTCTAAATCAATCGATCCCGAAGTCGCAATCTCTAGGACTCAATGCTGTTATGACTCGCTCGAGACTTTAGATCGGTGTCAACTAGCGTCGAAGGTAGCACTTCATCGCGAAATGGTTTCAAATCCTTGGTTTCACTAAGCAATGTCTTCATTTTAATCGCTGCTTACTCGCCGGTTTTATTTTCCCTGCTCACTGAGAAATTCCTCAATTTGTTCTTTGATTTTACCTAGTATTTCTTTATCCGAATCAGGCCTTCTGGGGCTTTGCGGATGGATCATATCCGAGCCAAGCCAGCCTCGTAATTGTAGGAATTGGGCAGCCGAGTGCTTATAGGCTGGCACAGGCTTGCGGAAAGTGAAGTGACCGAGGTATTGGAGGAAATCGTTAAGCGTATGAAATCTTGGATCACCATGTTGCCACCAGTGGTCTCGCAAGGCAAACCAATCGGGAGCAAATGTGCTGAGTCCTAGCAGGTAGTCGCTACCATACATCACCATGTCAATGGCTAAGTCATTACCGGTTAGTAGCATGAATTCCGGCCGCACTCGATCGCGAATCGCCAACCGGTCCCACTCAAGTTGCCGGCTCAACGAGCTATGCTTCAGACCAATACATTCTTTGATCTGCAGCAGATCTCGAAAAACATCAAGTGGAAAGATTCGACCGCAAGGGACAAACATCTTGCCGAGTTCAAAACCGAGAAATCGATTCGTGTGTCGCCCGATCGTTTCAAAGAAAGTGAGAAGCTCGCTGTCGCTAGCTGCGGCTAGTCCATACGAAGGAAATAGAATCGGCATTGCCTTCGCTTCCAAGATCGGCTCCATTCGCTGTAAGTATGCCGCCACATTCAGGGTATCGCCGGGCCGGTCGCCAATGAATACACCCGCGACGAAATCTCGGCCAGCAGCGATCTCCGTCGAACGCCGCAAGACTTCTTTCTTGCTTGCATCATCAAGAAGATTGCCGAAACCGGTGTCCATATTTACGGCAGGAACCAAGCCGCAATCGAAAGTTCTTTGGAGATGACTCTCAAAGGAGTTCCAGGCGATTCGATCCTGATCTGCGTAAGGAAGGAGTACTGCGGACATTCCGCGAATCGCCCTCCTCGGCTTCAAGTTGATTTGCGGATATATCTCGATAGTGGAGTGCATAGTGTGTATCCAGTGTATCTGGTTCAGTAACTACGTTCGATGAGTTCTTTAGGTAAGGCCGGCAAAGTCGATCGATCGGATGATTTCCACAACAGCTCTATTTCCTGCCAGTATCGTATCCAAACCTCAGAAATTTCTGGAACGCGCGAAGCGATATCATTAACATCCCATCGATCGTCGGGCTTGATATAAATCTCCCACGCGGAGTCGGGTGTCATGCGACGGAATTCCCAGTGTGGTGTGGCAACAAGTAATTCCTGATCGTTTTCACAGAATGCAATCTGATGTTGGGATTTCCATTTTGAAGCAGCATGAGGACCAGAGAAATTAAGAAGTCCACCTGATACTGTCGACGGGCTGGCAAACCAATCTTTCAGGACGTTAGATAAATCTTCGTTCTGATAGATCTCTGGTCGATACAACGTCACGGGCAATTGGTTTCCAGGACGAATAATGCAGGGTGATTGAACCGTTTCACTCCACAGACTTTTCTTTTGAAATCCTACATAACCATGTTCGCCAAAAGAGTAGCCACCTAGTCCAACAATCATTAGCAAACAAGATTCTTCCCAACCTCGTTCCGCGATGGCAATGTCGACTGCGCTGAGGCATTGATCCAGCAAAAATACTTGAGCCGCTGCTGCTTGCGTCCAGCCTGTAATGAGATCTGGATCGGTATTCTCGTCGACTAAGAATTCAGGAGGCTCATTTCCCTCGGGAGGTTCTGGATCATCTTCTTGGCAATAGGAATGGCGAAGTTCGTTTGGTGCATCCCAGCGATGTTGCAGTCCGCCACTATGCAACCAAAGTAATTGATCGGATTCACTAGAAGCGGATGAAAACCACTGCAAGACATGTTCGAAGATTTGCCCGATCGAGCTGTCGAGAATCTCGTCTCCGCGATTCGGTGTGGGAAGATGTTGGTGCCATGGGATAAGCTTCGGCGAAGCAGATGAATCCAGCGCGATATCGGTGAGCCAGTGTGTTTGTAAACTGGGTGAATAATCCAACAGTGAAATCTGACGTTGATCGCTAGGTTGCTGTATGGGGATCTTCCGAGAAGGTGAAAAGATTCGACGGTAAAACATTTCTGTCGAAAAGTCATTATGCCAGTAATTGGATGCGACCAAACCTCGGCTGGCGATACGACTGAGAGCTGTGGTACCAGACCAACTGTTGCCATATGGCGACAACAGCTGAGTCCCTAAGCCCTCTACCGCAATCACCACAGCCTGTTTGGTCATCATTGATCTCCGATACTTTCGTTACAAACCATACAAACAGAATTTAGTCTAGCCGTTCCTCGGTTCGTACCTTGATCCATCGGTTTTGATCAACGAAATAACGTAAATAACCAATGGACACATCAGAAATCTTGGTGCCCGACGTATAAGTCGAGCGTCGTTGATTCCATTCAAGTTATCGGCCAGATTAACGGGTTGTACAAAAGTGACTACGGGAAACGGTCTTTCACACAGCGATTCAGGTTCTACCTGGGGTATTACCCAGCCTCTGATTGTATCGCAAAATCAGTGTCACGATATTGTACCCCCGACGATGCCTGAGAACTTCGCGACTACCAAGGAGCAAATGCTTGACTCAGTTATGCAGGTGGGCGATTCTCAAAATATTTCTGACTCATCGGAAAAAGAAGCGAATAGTCCGATGGAAAAACTTCCTGACCTTTCTGTATCGCGGGTCTGGGGAGTGCCGTTTTCGTTGGTCGATATGCCGCAGTGCGTAGACTTTTTGGATCGATGGATTTCAAGGAAAAAGCCAGGATTCGTTGTGACTGCCAACCTGCACTACGTCATGCTGCATCACCAACAGGCAGGCATTGCGGAGGTAACGCGACAGGCAACGATGATTCTTGCCGATGGAATGCCGATTGTTTGGCGATCTCGCTTTAGCAGTACCCCACTGCCATCACGAGTGACAGGAGCGGATCTTATTTACAAGTTAGCTGAACTTGCCGCTCAGAAATCTTATCGTTTATTCCTCTTTGGGGCTGCCGAAGGAGTAGCTGCTGCTGCAGATGAGAAGTTAGTTGAGAAATATCCAGGTCTGCAAATTGCCGGATGTTACTCCCCTCCATTTCACCAACTCTCAGAAACGGAAACGTCTGAAATGTTGCAGAGTATCAAAGACACTCAACCAGACATTATCTTGGTCGCGTTGGGGCAGCCGAAAGGCGAGTTCTGGGTTCTAAATCATTACCTTCGATTGCAAACGCCACTAACGATTCAAGTGGGAGCCTCGTTTGATTTCGTTGCCGGGCGAGTGCGACGTGCACCAGTATTCTTTCAGCGAACAGGACTTGAGTGGCTGTATCGTGCTTTGAGTGAACCCAAACGCTTGGTACCGAGATATGCCAAAAACATGCGGTTCATGTTTCGCATGGTTATTCAAGATCTGACTTCTTTTTGGCAGTGATAAACTCTAGTGGTCAAACTTAGATTGAAGCGGTTAACTGTTTACGAATAAGTACGACGTTAATCAGCAGGCCCAGCTAACTCTTGAAGCATGCCAAGTACCAAGTGTCGAAGTTTGGGAGCAGCGATCTCACTCCAGCTGATGACTTCCATATGATTAGTCGCCGCTGGCCGATCGGGCATGGCAACGTTCGTGACAATCGAAAGTGCCAATGTCCGCATTCCCAACTGACTGCCAGCGATGATCTCAGGCACAGTACTCATACCGACAACATCGGCGCCAATAGTGCGGAAAAATCGGTATTCGGCTCGGGTCTCGTAAGTGGGACCGAGTGTTCCCAGATAGGTACCTTGGTGCAAGGTAAAGCCCGCTCGTCTCGCATGATCATGAGCGCGTTCGATCAACCCGACGTCATAGAGATTCAGAGACCTATCAATGACTCCCATCTCTCGTGGGTGCCGACGTTGATCGCTGCTTCGCACTGTCTCATTACTGGTCGAACGAGCCTCCGAATCCTCTACAAAATAGTTTCCGGAGTGTGAAGCGAAGGAGGTTGGCGAGATGGCAGAGGCTTGGCCGATCAAGTTGATATGTTGGTCGAGAACCATAATATCGCCACTTCGATAACGCGGATTTACCCCTCCACTAGCATTGGAAACGATTAGCGTATGGGCTCCAAGATGTTGCATGCAGCGTACGGGAAAACAAACTTCATCGATACTGAATCCCTCGTAGCGATGAACACGGCCTTGCATCGCTACAACCGGTACACCGGCAAGGAAACCTAATACGAGCTTCCCTGCATGCCCTTGTGCAGTGCTGATTGGGAAATGGGGAATCTCGCTGTAGGGAATGATAGTGGTGTGCTCGATCGAATCCGCCAAGCCACCCAAGCCGCTGCCGAGAATAATGGCAACTTCGGGAAACAGCATGCGTTTTTCGCGGATCTTACGGCATGCTTCCGTAATACGCGTCGGCCAGGCCACTACTTCACTTTCTGCCATGGAACAATTCTCTTATACGTCACGTATTGAACGTTCGTGATGATTCAGGTTTGACTCCACATGGCATCTTGCCAACTACAGGCAAAAGGTCGTATCGGTAACTTCAAAGACAAAATACGGTGCATGGTGTGCCAGACTGATTGTCACTCGCAGTGAGCCAGCGGTCACCTCCATCGCTTCGGATGAGTTGCCAACTATCTATAGCAATAGAACGATCAAAGGCTATAGATAGTTGGCGGTTATTCGTCTTGTCATTTCCGAAGTGAATTTTAAGTCGATGCGATTCGCGACTTCTCGTAATCCATTACACCCATGACAAGCTTCGTTAGCTTGGGCTCTGCCGCATTGGCCGTCGCAATGATCTTTGCGACATCCGCCGCTTCGAGTGCATCAGGTAAGCACATGTCGGTGATAACCGAGAGGCCTACGGTACGCAGGCCGCAGTGAGCTGCGACAATTACTTCCGGTACAGTCGACATGCCTACCACATCACAGCCGATGGCACGCAAGAAACGATACTCGGCTCGCGTTTCCAAATTAGGACCGGAGACAGCAACAAAAACGCCCTTGTGAGCCACGATATTATTGAGACGTGCGGTTTCCAGAGCGACGTCAATCAAGTGACGATCGTAGGGTTCCGACATGTCTGGGAAACGTGGTCCGAGACGGTCGTCGTTGATTCCGATAAGCGGATTATCACCCATGAGATTGATGTGATCATCGATCATCATGATATCGCCGCAGCGAAAGTTGGGATTCATCCCACCGCATGCATTAGAAACCACCAAGAGTTGGGCTCCCAAGTGTTTCATCACGCGAACGGGCAGAGTGATCTTCTTAAGAGGATAGCCTTCATACATGTGAAAGCGACCTTCCATGACCATCACTCTCAGGCCACAAAGTTTTCCGCATACCAAGCGACCCCGATGGCTTACAACGGTAGATTTGGGGAAGTGAGGGATCGATTCGTAATCGATCATTGCCTCAATCTCAATTTTCTCTACCAAAGGGCCAAGTCCGGTACCGAGGATAACTCCAGCATGAGGATTGTGATCCCACTGCTGTCGAATATAGCTGCAAGCTTCTTGAATTTGATCGTAGAGTTCAAGCATGGTTAGGAGTTTCTAGAGTTGAGAGTAAGGGCGAGGACGCAGGTCAAACTTATAGATTTTCGAAACGGTGTTTTGGTACTGAGGATCGCCACTGAGTTTCTTCCAGTCTGGATGGGCAATGAACTTCTTCCAGCATTCATCTCGTACCTGAGCGTTGTCGTACACCGTCATGTAGGTTAAGTTCGGGGTCTTGTCGCCGATCAACGCCTGGCCAAAGAAAACAGGGCTGATACCGCAGTCAAGAAAAATAGGAACCTCACCACTATTAAACATGGCGACCTTCTTGTGGCCGCGCTCTTCGGTTGCGCTCTCATAGATTCGCAGTTCAAAAAGGCGATCTTTCTTTTCAGCGAACTGTTTTGGAACAGTAAGTTGTGGCCAGCAATCAAAAGCTACCAACAATTCGCTGCGAACTCGAGTGAACAGTGGCTTCTTGGGGTCGATAGCCGAGTGCGCTTTCGACTCGGTAACGAACGCTTCATCTTTGGCAAGATCTGCTGATAGTGTGGTCAGGTCAGCGGGGGACTTCAGAGGTATCAAGACAAAAAATGAAATCTTGCCTTCGACTGGGGCAGCATCAGCAAGCACACCGACCGGCTGATGGCCGCGGCGATTCAGTGCAGGTACGAGTGCTTTTTCTAAATAGTTGTCCATCTCACCAATTCGTTCAGCATCAATCCCGATGTATTGTCGTATTTCGTAATGTTGGTTAGTGGGAGTCTGGGCCATGGAAGATGAGTTTGAAGTCGCGAGTACTGCGAGAAAAAAGATCGCTGTGTAACAAATGAACGAAACAGATCGAAGTAGTTTGGAATAGTCGCGATGTGCGCTGATGTAAGGCGGTGGCGATAAAGCAGCAGTTTGCATGGATTAGGTCCTTAGGTAAGATTGCCGAGCAACAAGCGGTGCCGATCAAGGGAATTCGAAATAAAGCGAACGGCAGAGGAGATTCGAGAAACGATGCATCACAAAAAAATTGTAAAGTACCGAATTAGGTCGGCGATTACCTGGAATTTGCTAGTCATTGATAATCAGCGGCACCGATCATCAATAACGCAGTTCCAGGATCTCTCGCGAAACCCCCAACGCCAACGGACACTCATCTCCGCATGGCGTCAAAGATGATCCTATCCGAGCGGGCTGTCAATGCTCCACAAGTAGGATTCGATCAGTTAGACTTTAAGCTAGTTCGGGTTCAGCAGAGACGGCTGGTTCAAGGGTGAATCGTTCGGGTAATCGTTCTGCGGGGGCGGCGGGGCCAGATACTCGTCGCTAGAGTGGATTGCCGGTAAGGAAACGTCGTAATTTGGGGGGCTCGATGAGGCATTGCGGGGGATACGAGTTTAACTCCCTGTGAACTTCCAGGTTTCTTGGAGTTCGCTCCTGTAAAGTAAAGGTGTTGCCATCCAACATCTCATTTAACATTTATGGTCCATCAAGGTTCTGTTCCATGCAACGTCGACGGCTGGGTAATAGTGGTATTTCCGTATCCGAAATCTGTTTAGGAACAATGACTTTTGGTTCCCAGGCAACTCCAGAAGCAGCTTTTCAAATGATGGATCGTGCTGTCGAGTGTGGAGTGGATTTCTTTGATCTTGCCGAACTCTACCCTGTTCCTCCAAAAGCGGAGTGGTCGGGACGAACAGAAGAAATTGTTGGCGATTGGTTAAAAGGAAAGCCTCGCGACTCTTTGATTCTTGCGACCAAAATCGCAGGGCCGGGTCATGGTTGGTTCACACCACCTATTCGCTATGGGAAAACCTCGCTCGATCGCAAGCAGATCTTTCAAGCAATCGAAGGGAGCTTGCGAAGGATAGGCACCGATTATATCGATCTGTATCAGACGCACTGGCCCGATCATGGCATGCCCTACGAGGAAACGCTCGAAGCTCTCAGTCGATTGATCGAGCAAGGAAAGGTACGTGCTATTGGCTGCTCCAATGAAACATCGTGGGGATTGATGAAAAGCTTATGGGCAGCCGAGAAGCATGGCACCGCTAGATATATCACTGTGCAGAACAACTTCAGTTTGATCAATCGACGCTGCGAA
>JBEGUT010000137.1:0-8483 GCA_041178745.1 Planctomycetota bacterium
ACCATCTCGTGGACTTGGTTTCGACGTCGGCCTAGAAGAATTGGGATTCCCACGCGGATCTTCCATCTTCGGGCACACTGGCTCCACGGGCACCATCGCTTGGGCCGATCCCGAACAAGATCGCGTTTGCGTCATCCTCACTTCTCTCCCCGGCGCCGCCATCAAAGATCATCCGCGACTACTCGCCTCACAAGCATTTTCAAAAATGACTTAACCGATTTTCTGATGGATGATCTTCCGAAAGTGCAGAATGAGCGACAGAAGATATAACGTGTCTTCATGTCTATAACGCAGTAAACATTGCGTAACAGGATCTTTTTTGCTACATCCGACCTTTCCGTGGGGGATGACTTCAAAAAAAACCAGCTTGGAGATTCCTGCACTTGTTTCACCCGTAGCCAAAGGCGAGGCTCACCGACTCAAGCCCTACTCTTCGATGAATTTCGTGCATTACAACTTGTTTGAAATATTAAGCCAGAGACAAGTACCATAGTGAGCGGCAATTGACCTCAGGCTCTATCGATAAAACAACTCCATGAAGTTTTTATTCACCCTTAAAGCAATGTTGGATGAACCCGTCGTCTGCCATTGTTTAGAAAGGTCACGCATCCCAAAACTACCTGTACTCACTTACCTTCCGAGGCTTCACATGAAGTTTCTCATAATCAAATCCGCTTTCGGGCGGATTATACTCTCCTACGATATCGACGCAGGAGGATGGATCAATTCGAGATTCTAAATCGAGGCTCCAGTATACCGCGTTGACTGCCAAGCGGCGCAGACCTTCGCTCTTGAAATCCTGAGCGCTTCCCATGGTGACGTGAAACACCTTCGAAGTCTTTCCCGTATTTCCTGTCCAATTTTTACACCAAGCAACAGGCAATGGAATCAAATCAGGATTAATCGCATCGTCAGGTTTCCGGCCCATCAAAGGCTGGCCCATGACCAACGCCGTACAATCCATTGGCAACGCCCCACCCTCATTAAACGTTCGATAGACATCTGATGTCCCCCAAATATCTTTAACTCCAGATAAGATCGGATGACTCTTGTTTTCCTCCACGATAATGCCGCGAGTCGAATCTTGCTGCCACCTTCCATGATGACTCCGAAACGCTCCACCTAGAACATCCTCACCGAAATCTATTTTCTTACCAGCTTTCTTGTAATCAAATCCAATAAATCCATGATTTGCCGTCCTGATGCCTACGATCGGTTTGCCAGAGTCTAAGTAACGATAGAACACGTCGAACTGACGTGGTTCCAAGGTTATAAGCCGGCTAAAGAGAATCATAAGATCGCACTGGTCGAGTTTTTCTAATCCTGGGATTCGATGTGTAACGGACTTATCTTCCCATCGAATCTTTTGCGTCGGATCCACTTGATCTTCCGAATTCACCGCAAAAAGAACAGTGCAATCAAATCCATGATGCTTAGATAACATCTTGGCAAGCATCGGTAAGGCATGCTCGCTTCTATATTCCTGGTCAGCCGCAATGAAAACGAGATGCCTCCCTTTTCCTGGTCCATCCTCTCCACGAAAGGTGAGCCACAGCGAATCGTTGGAAACCTGCGGATCTTCGGCCTGCAATCGCAAGTCCGACTGCCCTGTAACGAGCAACCATGTCGCAATCAACATTAATTTCCCGAGTTTGCTCATCCGTTCCAACACGCTTAGGTCAGCACCACTTTTCAAGATCATTCTTTTTTTGATCATCGCTTCTTCTCAAATCGTCTAGCGACTAGGAATCTCATTTAATGTGTAGTACGCGTTTTTATGAAGCAACTCTTCACCATCCTGCGAACGCAGTATCCCCAAATCAAACTCATAAACAAATCCGCGACTCATCGCATCGAGTGATACGGTTGCTGACATGCCGTCATCTGCTAACTGAACGGAACCGATTTTCGGGGTTGACCGCTGAATCTCAGGCCCCCCGTATCCTCCGTGATAGGGATGAGTGAAATTCGTCACGCGGTAGTTTTCAGGCTTGCTACCCAACGATCGCTCGACCGATTTCGTAAATGCGATTTTGAATCCATTGGGCTGAACGGTAATACGCTCGATCTCAAATGGCATTTTGCCGTTCCACTCCACCCGCTCCAGTGCGAAAGCCTTGATTCCTCGCACCGGCCAACCTCGATTGGTGCCACCACACAAAAGGTTTCCTTCAGGAGTAAATTCAACGTTAAGAATACCTGTCGAGAGACCTTCTCGAAACGGATAACAAGCACCTTGCCACACGCCATTGACCTGCTCAGTGGTCGCTCTCATCAAGATTGATTGGGTATAATCCCCTAGGAATATTTGATTTTCGAACGGACCAAATTTTCCCCTAGTCCGATTAACAGTAAAGCCGGTGATAGAGCGGCCCATTCGGATATAGGGAAAAATCACTGCGTAGGGCACAAGTTGCTTGACTCTCTCTCTTTCCACTATCGTTCGCGAACCAGATTTCGGCTGCTCAGGCACCGTACCTAACTCGGGCGCAAAGGGATACCAATTGAAACTCGCCGGATGACCATGAAAACTACCCTGTGAGACAGCCTTTAAACTGCATGAGCAATTCCAAGGCCCTTGGCTTTCGATATAGAACAACGCGCCATGTTCATCGGTCCCGATACCCGCCGGACTGCGCAAGCCACTCGCATAAGCCATCGTCTTACCGCTTGGAGCAACCTGCATCACGAAGCCGCGAAATAATGCAAAAGAATCGTAAGAATTGGACAAACCTAGGGTAACAAACAGATTCCCTGCGGAGTCCAGCTTGGATCCGAACGCGTACTCATGATAGTTTGCATAACCCCATCCATCAGACAGCGTTTCGAAGCGATCAGCAGTCCCATCGTTATCGCTGTCGATAACCCGCGTCACCTCACAACTCTGCGTGACATAGAAAACACCATCGCGGTACGATAGACCGAAAATCTCATCGAGGCCTGTGGCGAACAAATGATAGGAGGGGTTCGGCTTCGCCTCATCAACACCTGAGATAAGATAAATTTCTCCATGTCGAGTGGCGACCGCTACTCTTTTATCGGGCAGCACCTCAAACGCCCCCGCTTCGATCACCAATTCCTTAGGGATCGGAATGTTCACGATCGGATAATACTCGCGTTCGCGCAGCTCCGTCCCCCATCGCTCCCCAACTTCCTCGGCGTTTGAATGAATACCACGGACACAAACTAAGCAAAACACTGCTAGCCACAGTCCGTACCGGTTGTTCCATCCAAACTCAATGTGCCGAACCCATTTTTTATAGCAATTCATAAGTTAATTCTATCTTTGAGTTACCTTGGGGAATTTCCAACTTCAGGATCAACTCTTTTGTTTCCGAAGAGCTCGGATCGACGCGAAGCAGTGTTTGGACTTCGGGTATCGTCAGCGATACGTTCTTCCCTTCGAATACTCGCGGCGAATCATTTTTAATTTCTCCAGTCAATACGCGAAACCATCGGAACTGTTGCGATGGTGATTGGAGAGCGATTCTGCGATGGAGCATGATTCGATTGTCGCTTACCACCACCTCCGATCGATCCTCGATTTGGATATCGCCCGAACTATACATGAACGTTGGATTGCGAGATTCTCCCAAATAGTATCCGCGAAATTGATAACCTAGATTCTTTGGGTAGAGTGGATTCGGGTTTACCGGAGCATCTTTCGTCATTACTGGACGAATCGGCCACGCTGCATCCGGATCGAATTCAGCGAGGAATGATGTATCCTGCGCAAAGTTCACTGGGTTGGCAGCAGGATTGAAATTGCCAGATCCTTGCCCCCCACGATCCACGCGTATGTAATCCCCTTTCCAGATACCAGTGAGCGTCCCTGTCTCCGCATTGAAGGAGTAATTGAGCCGTTCCGGGAAGCCGACTGCTATTCCTCGGAATCCGGCAATGCCGCTTCGACCGCGATACGTTCGAACTGTATCCTCAACACTCAGTTTCATCTCGGGTCTACGAATACCGGATGGATCTGCAGCAGATGTTCCAAGAGAGAGGTAATACCATATCGCTTCGATTTGCAGTTTGGTATCTCCATCGAGAATGTTTTTATAAGCTGCGACTCCATCGGGCCAGGAATACGGCATAATGATGCGAGGTCGAAAAGATCCAGGGCTTCTCAAAAAGCGATCGAACCATGCAGGCTGCAAACGCTCGCGCGTCGTCATCAAGTCGATCCCTTTGTTAAGCGGCGAAGGCTTTCCATTGAAGTTGTGACAGGCGATACAATTGAGCCCCTTATCGCCCAGTAATTCTTGAGCGGCCGGCCGCAGGCGTCGTTCCAGTGTGCGTACTTCCTCCGATTGACTTTCGGGACTCGGCGTCCTCAATTGCACCTCATCGAGCTTATCGGTTTTGGCAACTAAATCGGTAAAATGTTGGAGGCTCGCGGTCTCGTATTGAGGCATACGAGTTGTCATGTACGGCCGAACGCTTTCACCATCAAACAGAACGCGTTTGAGCCATGCTGGCTGAAGCTTGGCTCCTAGTAACGTCAGTGGTGGTGGTATTCTCCCGTCATCTCCTAAATTCATCTCCGTACCACCGAAATAAAGATCTCTATCCTTGGGAACACCACCATAGGAATCGCGCACGTGGCAGGCGATACAGTTGAAGGTTGTCATTGTCATTGCGATTTCATCGAGGGCATTTTGGCGATCTGATTTAGAAGCTACTTCCGAATCACTTTTAACGGATGCGAGGATCGCGGCGAGTTGCTTTTCATCTATTGAGAAACGAGGCCCCTTTCCCGGTTCGTTTGAAACGCAGCCATGAGAAAGGTCACTCGGAGTGATTGCTGCCAGTTTTCTTGCGGGAGCGATTCCGGGCAACGGATGACAAGCGGCGCAGTTCAGTTCCTCATAGTATTTTTTTCCTCGCTCGATCAGTTCTGGCTTCAACACCAACTCGCTCCGTTCTTGGCCCGCAGCACTTTTCTCACCAATTAAAAAGGAAGCGATTGCCTCGGACTCGGAGGGCGTCAGCTTCATATCGGGCATTCTCCCGGAAGCTCGTACTTTGAGCGGACGGTAAAGGAACTCACTTAACGAACTCTTGCTATATTTGGCGGGAAGATGATTCAGCGAAATACCGCGAGTCGGCGCTCTAACGACCACATCACGTTCCTGCGTCTCCTCGTCTTGTTCCTCATCGACCTGTTGATTTAAAGCAACTTTCGGTTCGTGGCATGCAACACATCCCACGGAATGAAACAGCGACTTGCCTTGTTCAATACTTTCGCCCGATACTTGGTTTTCTTGAAACCTCTCTGGCGACTGAGCCACTAGGAAGTGCGTCAGAGCGATGGCGATTGCTTCACGATCCTCGGGCGAACGGGAAGCGAGCATATCGGGCATAGTGGTATCCGGATGAACGGAATTTGGTGACTGAATGAATTGCCGAAGATAATCGGGAGCAACACGCTTTCCAACTTCGGCAAGATCTGGCGCCGCTTTTTCGAGTACGGCATTTGCTCCCGGATGCTCATGACAAGCGGCGCAGCGCAGTTCGGCACGAAGCAGTAGACCTACTTGCGAGTCGTTCAAGGGATGCCGGCTTGATAATCCAGGTACCACAACTTCCCCTTGGCATTTCATCAACAGAAAGGACTGCCATGGACTCCATAACAAGCCTGCGATCAGCCAGACCCTGGATAGAAAACGCAAAGTTGGTGACACAATCATCCGGCCGATGCCTTCCATTTATCGCGATACTGCTAAACGTGGTACTAACCACCCAATAATACACGAAATCAACGGCTAGAATCGTGCGAGCAAGATGTTTCGCTCACACTTTTGGTAAAGGCAGCTTTCCAACCCTAGCAGGCAAAAAGAGGACTTACACGTAGGTGCGAGACAGTTAACACCACCAGCGACTTGAAGCTTTTTTGTTGGTGATTACCGTCTTCCTAGTGTGACTACCGTTTTTTGAATTCCCACTGACAATCATAAGGTTGTGGTACGCCAAACGATTAAAAGAGGGAAAGCACTCATGACCATTTATGAACATTGGTCCGTCCCTCTAAGGGACTCTATGAATCTTACTGGGTAATCCGCTACACCTCGTTTGGCGTTGCCTTGCCGCATGACAGTGCCCAATGCGACTCAACGTCTTGCCCGAAACAACGCTTGTAGTAGGCGCCGTTCAAGGCGAAACGTATGAGGTAAATTCTTAAGGCCGGTATTGGCCTACTATTGCTTGCTTCTGAAAGACAAAAACCGCAATCCCAAAACAACTTCTCGTAACAACGATCCAGGCAACACGATGTTCTTGTTACTGCTAAGCTCAACGTTGAGAATCACTTCGGTTTGCAGTAATCGCTTGTGGAAAAATAAACTCGCTAACTTGCTTACCGCTCACATCGTGATGACGAATTGTAAGATTTGGGCTCGCTCCACTGCTGCCATAGACTAACTCACCCGACAGAAAGCCTCCTTGAACGCGAAGGAATCGGTGGCTCGGACGAGTATCACCCACCTTCCATCCTAACTCGTGTAGTTCACTTCCCGGTCCACATCCAAATTCCCACAATTTCGTCTCTTCATCTACCGAAGCATATTGCCAGTGACGGTCGCCACAAAAAACCAGCACACCAGGTATCGTTGAAAGGAACTCTCGTAACTCCTGCCCCTCATGGGCAAACACCTTGTTTGCATGGTTGTCTTTTTTGTTTTCTCGGTCGGGACCGACTATGGGCGTCGGACTGCAAATGATTTTGTAAGTCGCCTGCGACTCCTTTAGAGTTTTAAATAACCAAGCTTTTTGCTTGTCCCCCAATATCGTTTTCCCGGGACCATCGGGCATGGTATTCGGACTACGGTAGTCGCGTCCTTCTAAAATCCACAACTGCACCTCTTTCCCCCACTGAATCGTTTGATAACGCTCTGCCTTATGAGGAAACTGCTCTTCATTGAATAACTTGATCCCTTCTTCGAATGATACTGCTCCGTAGGTCTTACCAGGCCAACAATCGTCAGCGAGTGTATCGTGATCATCTTTGATGAAATACGACGTGGTATGGTTATAAAAATCGCGATTGTTCGGCAGAGAAAAGATCCTGCCCCATTTGAATCGCATGAAAGATTTCGTGAAGGCCCAAGGATCAGGCTTATCGTAGTACTCGATATCACCTGCATGCACAACGAAATCAGGCTGCAACGCCTTCATCGCCGGATAGATTTTATGCCCCTGATCACCGTCATCTCGCCGAATAAAGTCATGGCAAGTTGTAATAACAAACTTAAGCGGGCTACTTTCAGTCGGTGCTGGTGCTGTTTTAAACGCTCCACGAATCGCTGCCGAGGGGCGTCCATCGAGCGTTTGCGCTTCAAGGATCGTGATGTACTTGGTTCCGGGCATCAGCCCCTCGAGTTTCCACTGCGCCGTGAAATCATTTTCAGCCTTGGTCGTAATCCAATTCAACGACTTCACTTGCTTGCGTTGCTCCTCGGGAAAATAAGACAATCTCACCCTTCCCTCCTTGCCTGGACAAGCACCGATCATTTCCTCCAAACTTGCGCTCTCGGGAAGTTGCACTTGCTCGAGTTTCTCTGCATCTTTCAGCTTAGAAAGTTCACTCGCTTCTTTCGCTGAAATTTTATTGAAGGACTTGCCATTAATGAGCATCTCAGGCCTGCTCGTCGTGCGTGTCCACACCACGATACTCTTCTGCTCCGCCCAACTATTACGACTCGCATTACCTAAAAACGGCCCATCATTGATAGGTTCAGCTGGAGGAATTTCAGGTAGCGGCTTGAATACGAAATCTTTATAGAAGGTTTTGCCGCCATGATCAGTCAGCAAGAAACGATCATCCTCTCCAGGACGACCAAAATCCTTTCCTCCATAAAACTTACTGAAGGCAATGAGTGTTTCCCATGCTGGTCCCGACGTAGTAGCACTCGTGACCAAAACATCATTCAGGTAGTGCTCGATGCTATCACCCGAAGCAATAATCTTGGCTGAGTTCCATTCTCCTGGAGGATGAATGACTTTTTCTTTCTTTGGGCCAACGAGATCGTAAATGGAACCCGTGGAAGTATTCGATGTACTATTGGAATCGTTGTCGAGAATTTGGTATTCAAGGCCCAGGTAGCTATTCTCGAAAAGCTCCAGTCCAAATCGACGCACTCGATACTTCAGGCCGCCATTGACTCCTTTTTCAATCTTCCATTTGAAAGAAAGTTCAAAGTTCGAAGGTAGTGGTCGGGTGACAATATTGCCACCCTCACCTGGCTTAGCCAGCGTTATCATCCCATCGTTAAACTCCCATCCATCTGAAACAAGCTTCCCTTCGGTCGTCTCCCAAAAATCTCGACTCACCCAAGCAGCCTATAAATCGTTGTTCGATTAATTCGAAGAGAAATCCTCACGACTCTCTTGCGCGAGACCTTGCAAACTAAAGAACGCAAGGACACTCGCGGTAACAAGAAATGATTTCAAAAGATTCATCGGTAAACGTCAATCATTCAGGAGTT
>JBEGUT010000138.1:0-8468 GCA_041178745.1 Planctomycetota bacterium
CGCTTTGACGGCAACTTTGGCCATTTCCAAGCTACGAGCGATCTGTTCTGCCGGGACCATCGGCACCGATGCCGAGCTTTGGATTTCCCGTTGGGTCGTTTTGGACATTCTTGAGGCTATTCCTGTCGAAACAATTCCTGAGATTTTTTGGCGACTTGGTACCGGATACAAAAAATACTTCACTTTGAGGAAGTGGGGGCCAAGTTTGACTGAGCACCGTCTAGCGGTAGCTTCAGTGTCCCCATGGGCTCAAAGCTGTTTTTATTTTACAGCCTCCCAGCCCACTAACTCTCACCCATTCTAGTCATGCATGGTCCCGAAAGGAACGAGCAAGCCCTTTTTCGGGGATAATACCTTGACGATAAGACAACAATACCTCGAAAAAAGTTCGCTGGATGACTCAGGCGATTCATGCTTTTCTAAAACAAGGAAATATTTAACATGGCTGATTGGATTGAAGAAGGTTCTAAAGCCCCGGCGTTTACCCTGAAAGCCGACGATGGCTCCAAAGTGAAATTGTCCGATCTCAAAGGACACCCCGTTGTGCTCTACTTCTATCCGAAAGATGACACTCCAGGATGTACCAAGGAGGCATGTGCATTTCGTGATCGTAGCAAGGAGCTGGAAAAGCTCGGAGCCAAGGTTTTTGGTGTGAGCCCCGATTCGGTTGAGTCGCATGTGAAGTTCAAAGAGAAGTATAAGCTTAATTTTCCTCTTCTGGCCGATACGGATCATGAGGTCGCTGAAAAGTTCGGCGCATGGAGGGAGAAGAATATGTACGGCAAAAAGAGTATGGGTATTCAGCGTTCCACTTATTTGATCGATGGCAGTGGCAAGGTGGCCAAGCTTTGGAAGAAGGTGAGCGTCGACGGGCACGATGAGCAGGTCATTGAAGCGCTCAAAGAGCTAGGATAACGCCGACTCTGACAGCTCGTCTCATCAAGAAGCAGATAATACAGCCGCAGGCCAACGCCTACGGCTGTTTGTTTTTGACAATTATCGTTGTGCCAAGTTCTTCTGTCGCAGATATCGAATACGAGCTTTACCACCGGTCTGCTTTAGCGACGTTTTCAGCGGCTGTTTTCTCATCGGTTTTGGGGCGGCACTCCAAGCCCACAAAGCCTTTGTAGCCAAGTTCGGCGGCGGCCCGGAGAACTCGGGGATAATGAATCTCGCCAGTTCCTGGCTCAAAACGTCCTGGGTGATCGGCCAATTGCAGATAGCCCACTTGATCAAAGCCATCTTTGAGTCGTCCGCACAGGTCCCCTTCACTGATTTGCATGTGGTAGAGATCCCAGTTGATCTTTACCATCGGCGAATCGACTTCTCGGCAAATCTTCACAGCATCGACACTGCCGTAGAGACAATGTCCTGGGTGATCGACTCGGCCATTCATCGGCTCAAGAATCAACATCACACCTTCTTTTTCGACGATGGGCTTGACTCTCTTGAGAGCTTTAACCACTTGAGCAAGCATCGCCTCCTGGCTCATCTCTTTCTGGTTATTTCCCGCGACGACAGTCATCTTATCGCATTTGAGTCGATGAGCTACTTTGCAAGACTCAATGATTTTTTTCTCAAAGGCATCTTCGTTTTTGGGATGATTCATACCTGGCTCAAAACCCCAAGCGGTAAACTGAGCTACCGAAAGCTTGAGTTCTTCGTTGAGCTTTATAACGGCATCGATATCTTTATTTTCGTACGGCCAGAACTCATATGCTGGGAAGCCGAGTTCAGCGGTGCGTCGAAGACGCTCTAGAAACGGCAAGTTACTCCACCACATTTCGACGTTGACCGCAAATGTCGTGTGGGGAGTGTGTCCCGGTAACTGAGGAACCGCATGGGCTTGAGTATTTTCGATGAATGTCGAAACAGCTGCTCCGGCAGCAGCTGCTACCGAAGTGGTCTTAAGGAATTCTCGGCGATCAGGTGTCATGATGAGGTGATTCTCTAACACTAAGATTTCTTGTGTCCGATAAACTGGTAGTAAGGCGTACGTACCAGTGGCAGATAAGGGACTTTAGCCCGGTTCTCACTTAGCCACTGCGATTCGAAGCGGTGGCGTAGGTAGGGAAGGTGTTCTGAAGAAGGGTAGACATTGTCGTTAGAAAACCAGATGGGCCAGAAACTACGAGTGCTCCAGCCATGACGCTTGAGTCCTTCGTCAGGATGTTTTCGCGAAACGTAAAAGTCGACAACGCCAATCAGGCCACCTGGCTTGAGCATTGTTAGAGCATTATCGATCGCCGCAAACCAATCTGGGATCATGGTGAGTGAGTACGAAAACGTGACCACATCCACTGGGCCATCCGTTGGCTGCCAGCGAGTCGCGTCAGCTTCTACGGTCTGCACATTGGCCCACTGGTTTTTTTCAGCGCGTTGTTGAGCGACTTTCAAAAGCGATCCTGCTAAGTCAACGACATACACTTTTTTCAATTGCTGTATGTCAGAACCAAAAAATTCTAGATTGGCCCCTGTCCCGCCACCCATATCAACCCAAGTGGCTCCTGGACGCGGCCCGATCTTTTTCCAAAGCTCTTCGCGTCCCTTCAGTAAACGTTTACGAAAATCGTCGTACGCTTCCGCTTGGCCGCTATAAAAATTTTCCAATCTTTCCGCATGGCTCTTGCCGCGAATTGGACGCAAGGCCATGTGATAGAGGATCTTGAGATCGCTCAATAAACTCATAGTCGTTATTATCTCAGGCGGCTAAGTCAGCGATATAAAAACTTCCGTAGGTATGAACGCGATCCAGCGGATGGAGTTCAGCGGCAAGTTGTTCATGATAGGTGAGCAGTTCCGGTAGATCTCGTGTTTGACCTTTGACTCGGACTTGCACGTTATCCAGGAAGTCGGTTCTCAGGCCACCGCTGCGCCACAGAATACGCGTATTGGGCCCAGCGCGATTGATGATGGCCTGCCATTCAGATTCCAGCAACGGGAAGAATCGATCGCTGAGCCAGTCCATATGATCGAGCAACACAAAGCGAGTGATCGGGCGATCGACCTTCTCTAGGAAGCCTTGCACGCTGTCGGTATTGATCGTGAGGCGGTCGAGCAGGCCGCTGCGTAATTTCTGGAAGTTCTCTTCCTTCAAATACTCTGGGCAACACTCAGGTGTGTACTTGCCGTTGATATAGACTCGCCAAAAATAGTTGTCGTGAATCGGCAGCTTTGAGAACACTGCTTCCAGCGAGTCTTCGATGAATTTCAAAATCCCACCTGGATACTGTTTGTCGATTTGCTGTCGCTGAGCTTTAGGTACACCAAGCATGGACATGGTGGTATCACGAGCCATTGCAAGACGCATCGCAGGAGTCCAGATTTTCTTGTGGACCTGCGCGTAGAGTCGTTGTTGATCATCGATCGATTTCGATTCCAGCAGCTCATTGACCAACGGGCGAATTCTGGCCCAGCGGTTGATATAGAAGTTAATACCTCGAGCGAATCCTCCGGAGGTACCACGGAAGTAAAAAGATCTTCGAGGATTATTGAAAAATGTAATCCACTTGTCCCAGTACTTTTGCGACCAAGGATTGAGGTGTTTTCGCAATTTCTGTTGGTAGATACTATCGACGCCGGGAAGATGGCCTTCACCGAACATGCGAAAGAAATCGTTGAACTCCAAGCTGCGAATAGCGCTGGTCTTCAGTTCAAGCAGGGCGTTTTGTCGAGGATTCATGTCGACAGCAAAAACCTCTGCTGGTCCAGTGAGCAGATAGTCTAGCGCATTACAACCTGCCGAAGTGATCACCATCACGCGATCATCCTGGCCTATGTTCATCGCTTTGCGATCAAGGCGAGGATCCTCCCAGCAAGTGTTGTAGACCAAATTGTTGCCGTGGACAAATCGAAAGACGCGACCGCTAATCCATTCCTGAAAAGACATTCCACTAAAACCTATTCTCAAAAATTAAAGGGATCGCCAAAACTTGACGATCCGAATCGTTCTAAAATAAATCAGCGGTTAACTGCCCAGTTTTAAGCATGGTGTTGGGCGAGGTCGAATAATGCGCTTCAACACAAGGCCAAAATTATGGGCAGCTGCCGTTTTGTTTTTTGTCATGAGGGCTCATTCGAGTAACCTCCAATTGTTCTTGCGAACCTTTGGCAGACTATTTGTCTCGAATCGCTGCACCTCGATTGCTTACTTGTCCTCCGCCCGCTGGAATCAAGGCACCCGCTTGAGGAGCACCGCTGCTTTCAACGGATCGATTCCAAGGAATGGCGTAAGCAGCGAACATCCCGGACGTGGGTTCAACGACGTAGACAAGGCATCCGCCAGGTCGAGCACCAGCCGTGCCACGCGTTCCAGAAATATTACCTGTAACCATCAAGTACTGAGGGTTTTGTCCAGCAGCAGGCAGTGTGGCGGTGACGTTCGTAGTGAACTTCGCACCGAACTGTTGCACGCGTGGATAGTAAACCCAGCAAGTCAATTCACCCGTAAGAAAGTCCAGAAAGAAAACTCCCTCGGCTTCATCGGAGACCTGCCCGGTAGCAAGAGCAAAGTTCGAGCTGCTGTTGGTTGCCGATGCTCGAAGTAATTCGGCTGGCAAATCAGAGCGAATCGATCGAGTTTCTGACGAATCAGGGCGCAGCCAAAGGGTCGCAGCCAAGATAATAATGCCGCCGCTCAATCCTAAAGCGGTTCCCTTCCAAAAACTTAACTTCCTATCGTTGCGAACTTCCGTAACATCCATAACCACGTTCCTCGCTACCTTCCGGGGAGCACAATAAGCCAATAAAAGCCACCACATGATTTCCGACCTTTCCCGGGGTACCTTCCCAGGTCAGAAAAGTCCGTGAGGGGTAAACGGAAACCTTTGTAGCCTTCATGCTAACGCTTTTTGGCTCGATTCACCATAACCGAGCAAATCTGATAGAGAATTGTCGGAATTGTGACAAACCAAGGGGTGGAGACCCAGTAGCCCTGGTAGGAGTCCGCCGAGGTCCATAAACTGTTGGATTCCACCGGCAACATGCTCCGCCAAAAGTGGATCAAATGAACAGTTTGTTAGTATTCCATAACTTCCCCAGTTGGAGTTCCTCTTATGACCAACGGTCCTCTGCATCGCAAGTTTCGTATGGGTTTAGTCGGTGGCGGACAGGGTTCGTTTATCGGACGCGTTCACTCGATCGCAGCCTGCTTGGACAACCGGGCGACCGTCGTTGCCGGAGCTCTCTCCAGCAATGCCGAACGCTCTAAAGCCTCAGCCGCCGATTACGATATTGCACCCGAGCGAGCATATGGCTCGTACCAGGAAATGCTGCAGAAAGAATCCAAGCTGCCAGATGGGGAAAGAATCGACTTCGTCGCGGTCACCACTCCTAACCATACCCACTACGAAATCGCTAAAGCGGCCGTCGACGCAGGCTTCAATGTCGTTTGCGACAAACCGATGACCTTCGACCTAAAGCAGGCGGAAGATCTAGCGAATGCCGTCGATAAGTCAAATGTGATTTTTGCATTGACCCATAACTACACTGGCTATCCTCTGGTTCGACAAGCTCGCGAAATGATTCTGGGTGGTGAGCTCGGTGAAATTCAAGCGGTTCGAGCGTTCTATATTCAAGGTTGGTTGAGAACGCGACTGGAAGCTGATAATCAAAAGCAAGCAGCTTGGCGCACCGATCCTAACAAGAGTGGTGTGGCAGGATGTTTCGGCGACATCGCAACGCATGCTTACAATCTAGCGCGCTACATGACTGGCCTGCTGCCGGCCGACGTGAGTTGCCATCTCAAAACCTTCGAGCAAGGTCGAAAGTTGGATGACTATGGAACCGCCATTATCCGCTTCGAAAACGGCGGCCTCGGAACTGTCACCGCTTCGCAGATCAGCCACGGTCGCGAAAACGATCTCTTTATTGAGATCGATGGGACCAAGGGTGCAATTCAGTGGCGACAAGAAGAGCCAAATGTGATGGTCGTTCGCGCTAACGGGCAACCTCATCGGCTTTACACTCGCGATCCGAATGCACCCTTTATGAACGCTTCCGGTCGCGGTGCTTGCCGCTTACCTAGCGGTCACCCGGAAGCTTTCTTCGAAGCCTTCGCAAATATCTATCAAGCTGCCTACGACGCCATGATTCTGCGTAGTGAAGGGAAGGCAACGGAGAAGGTCAACACCGTTTATCCCAATGTGCACGATGGTGTCGAAGGGATGTACTTCATTGAGCAGTGTGTCGCAAGCAGCCAAAACAATGGTGCTTGGACCAACTTAAAACACGCCCGAGCTCGTCGGTAGTCCGTTTTTGCCAGCCATGGTTCAGGCAAAGGTTCTTCCTACCCGAACTTAATCGTTAGACGACTTCGTCTTTTCGAAATGTTTTTGTAAAAGTTTGAACAGCAGCCTGGAGCGATGTTGCTTCAGGCTGCTGTTGTTTTCGCAAAAAGCGAGACCGCCAGAAACGCCTGACCCTCGCCGATGTTAGTCAATGGTGTGAAACTTGTTCGCAGAGTTTCTTCATTAAATATAGATTCGGCGATTACTGGAAAAGCTCTTCCATCGCTGGGTATACCGTTTGACCTGTCTCCCAACGGTAGCACGGAATGTCACCGAATCGTGGTGTTAGAAATGAACGTAGCAAGCGTTCGTTGGAAGAGGTCGATAGGTCATCGGAGCTGGATCGCGAGTGATTAAGGATAATCATGTGAGGTCGCAGGTTGCTGCGGACGATACTTTCTAGCGTCAATAGAACATGATTGACCACTCCTAGTCGATTGGCTGCGACCAGAATGACTGGATAGCCTAATCGCTGAGCCAAGTCGGCGTTGGTCCAATTATTAGAGATCGGTGAATGCCATCCCCCTGCCCCTTCGACAAACAAAACCTCACAGCGATCTTTCCATTGTTCAACTCCACGGATTATTTGATTCTCATCGATGGCTTTGCCTTCAAGTTCAGCCGCGATAGGTGGAGCGAGTGGTGCAAAAAACCGCTGGTTGCAGTAAAGTGAGTCTTGTTCCTGACGTCCGCTTGCGTGTGCCAAGATGTCAGGGTCGCAGGGTACACCAGGAAGAATTCCGCTGACGGCCGGTTTAAAAGCACCCACACGACGGCCCGACTGAACAAGGCTCCGCAGAATCCCCGCAGTGACGTAAGTCTTGCCGACATCGGTATCGGTACCAGTTACAAAAAAACCGTGCTCTGGAAACGAACTATTCTTGGCTTCCATCGTAAACGCCGTGTTGCTTGATGTTGTTTCGTCTCTAGCTTGCTAAATCGGCAAGGTAGATGTTGGCAGTCACAGCAACCTACCGCGAGTTAGCACCGTCAATAGCATTAATCATACCAAGGTCGCGGCAGGAAATGCTCCCGGTATCATTGGTAGACTTTTGCAGGTCGATTCGATGGTTTGATGGCAGCCAAAATCTATTGATCGCTAAACGGAAGAGTTGTGGGTAGTCGGTGGTTTCAGCTTCTTAGTTTGCGATTTCTGGAAAGGAACGAGCTAAAATTTGGATCCTTGAGAAATGACGAGAAGTGGCGGGTTGTATGCCAAGGCGTAAGCGTTAGCATTACAATTCCTTGAATTGAAGGGTTTGGGGCGCTGTCCATCGAACAAAAGGTTTCATAGCTGCCCGGATTTAGAATGCTTTGGGATTGAGTGGGTCTGGTTCTGTCGGTTATTGGTTGTTTATCGAATCATCAGGAAATGGGGGATAGGTTGCCGTGGCAAATCCATCCGTAGTCAATTTGGCATTGGTGCAGATGTCCTGCACAGCATCGCAGCGCGACAATCTCGATAAGGTAGACGAGCGAATTGCTGAAGCCGCTAAACGCGGTGCGCACATTGTCTGCTTGCAGGAGCTCTTCAATGCTCCTTATCCTTGCCAAACCGAAGACCATTCCCGATTCGCATGGGCGGAACCCATACCGGGGCCTACAAGCCAGCGCATGTCGGCAGCGGCTGCTAAGCACAAGGTAGTTGTGACAGGTTCTATTTTTGAGCGCCGCGCCCATGGACTTTATCACAACACAGCCTTGGTCTACGACGTGGATGGATCACAGGTCGGTATGTATCGCAAGATGCATATACCCGACGATCCTTTGTATTATGAAAAATTTTATTTCACGCCTGGTGATCTTGGTTTTACGATTGCCAAGACGAAGTATGCCAAATTGGGTGTTGGCGTTTGCTGGGATCAGTGGTATCCGGAGACCGCTAGGTTGTTTGCCCTGCGCGGTGCTGAAATACTTCTTTACCCAACGGCCATCGGTTGGATTATCGAAGAGAAAGAACAGTTTGGCACCAGCCAGCATAATGCTTGGGAAACCATGATGCGTTCGCATGCAATTGCGAATGGACTTTACGTTGGCGCAGCAAATCGTGTTGGGATCGAAGGAAGTATTCAATTTTGGGGTGCATCCTTTGTCAGCGATCCCTATGGTAATTTGCTGCATCGCGCTGTGCATGTCGAGGAAGAGATCGTGATCGTGCCCTGCGATCTAAGTCGCATCGAT
>JBEGUT010000139.1:0-8467 GCA_041178745.1 Planctomycetota bacterium
TTGCAATAGCAACTGCTTGTATTCCTGAATCGATCCGAACGCTCTTCCATCTAGTAGCGAGTCAGCGACTTCGACTTTTGGGCCATGTAAATATCTCATTTTTCTTCCGGCGATTACGGCAGGTTCTCCAATTCCAATACTACGATAGTTTTCTCTCCAGCCACCGATAACGTCAAAGTTCTCTAATGCGAATCCGTGTGGATCGATGA
Source organism: Planctomycetota bacterium (assembly GCA_041178745.1). Taxonomy (GTDB): domain Bacteria; phylum Planctomycetota; class Planctomycetia; order Pirellulales; family Pirellulaceae; genus JAFLCP01. The sequence continues at coordinate 210 of JBEGUT010000139.1, forward strand.
GAGTATGACAGCTTGCACACTGTGGTAGATCTCGGTGCTTAGCCAATTGATTTCGAATTGTTGTTGCACCTCGTATGTCGGGTTCCACTGCCTCAATATTCTCTGGCGGTTTGGGGGGTGGAGTTCCGAGCATCCGATTCAACACCCAATTTCCCCGCAGGATCGGAGAGGTTGTGGTTCCATTCGCAGTCACTTTGAGAATTGCGGCCATGGTTAGTAGTCCACCACGAGGCGAATGTTCTGGCAGTTCAATCTTTTGAAATTCAACTCCTGCGGGAACTCCGTCGATACCGTAGTGTTTGGCTAGCCGACCATTTAAATACGTAAAATCAGAGTCGACAAAATGGTCGATACTAAGATTGTTGTTTAGGATCTCGTCAAAGAAGCGATGGACCTCCTGCAGCATGGATACCTTGAGAAGGTCATCGTACTCTGGATAGAGCATAGCATCGGGCAAGGTATCATCGATAGCGTTGAGACCCAGCCACTGACTCACAAAACTTCTTCTGAAAGCGAGCGACTTGGGATCCTTTAGTAGGCGTTCCACTTGCTCACGAACTGTGGCTTCCTCACTTAATTTTCCACTTTCCGCCAATCGAAAGAGTTCTTCATCGGGCATGGAATTCCAGAGAAAGTAAGAAAGGCGATTTGCAAAAGCAAAATCATCAAGTTTTCCAACTTGTTCTCGATGAAAGAGGAAATCTGGGGATAACAAAACACCTTTTAGAGCAACTCGTATTGCATCTTCGAAGGAGCGACCTTGTTGGTGAAGTTTCTCAAAGCGATTAAGAAAGGGAGCGACATCTCCTTCCGAAATAGGACGGCGAAAAGCACGTCTGGTGAAAGAGGTAAGAATATGTTTTGCATCTTCGAGTGGCCGCTTAGAGATCACCTCGCGTCGATTAGGATCGGTTTGTGATCTGACTTGTTCTAGTTCACCGAATAATCTCCGGTGGCTTTCTGGTGGCCAGGACTCAACGATTGGTCCTTCAATATCAACGTGCTGTATCAGTAATCCAGCTCCTTTGTAATTCTCGGCTCCGATTTTTTCTATTTGCGGAGGTGTTACGCCGAGTCCGTCTACGACAATCCTAAGCGTAAGGTTAGGCTCCATATCTTCAACGATCTCGACGACGGTTGGTTCATTGGGCGGTACAGAGTAATAGCCGATGAGATATTGCTCCGCTGCCGCATTCATGGGGCCAGCTTTGACATAGAAGGTGACTGGTTTATCGGTTTGAGTTCCGTAAGCGGTGATGCGAAAGCGATATTTACCTCTTGCTCTCGTGTTGAATTGCCAAAGAGTTACTTGGATATTGGCGGAAACCCAGGAGCTGAATATCGCGACACCATCTTTTTCGTGACGATAAACGCTCCCTGTTGCCTTAACGGTTCTTTCATCACGGATATCAAACCTTCGGTTAATCGTGTTGGGGCGAGGACCGCTGGCGATGGCGGCATCAAGAACACGATCTGCCGCCGCTAGATAGCTGTCTAGAAGAAACGATGAGACATGCAGCGAATCTGCATCGTTTAAGAATCCTTCGGAATTGGTTTCTGCAGGAATCAGATCTGATAAATCTACCCTGACATCGAGTAAGTCGCGGATCGTGTTTTCATATTCCAGGCGACTCAAACGCCGAAGCGGGCTACGACCTGACTCTTTGCGGCGTTCCTGCTCACTGGAGATCAGTTGATCTTCAATCCAACTTATCGCTGCTTGCCGCTCCACTTGCTCTGGTTGCATTTCTTCCCTGGGTGGCATGAAGCGATAGGCAAGCTGATCTCGAATCCTTGTCCATGTTTGTCGCTCGCTTTCAGTTGTAAAAGTGAAAGATAAGGACTCAAAGTCGAAATGCTCTTTCGATTTGGATGTATGGCAGTCGAAGCAATATTTATTGAAGAAGACTTTCTCAATCGAGTCGTTGGAGTCAGCATCTTCTGATTGCGCGGTCGCAGCAATAGATGTTATGGAGATGAGCAAAGCTAACGAAAAAAGCAAGCTTGCCGATCGACAAATTGGGTCAAATAACGCGCCCATGAATAACTTTCCTTATCCGCTCCGTTATAAAGTTCGTTCTACGCTTTGTAAACGGATTGCTCCTCATGATGGTGTCCGGGAAAAAATGTTTCCGGGAAAAGAATGGCGAAGTCCGAAACCGTAAGTTATCGATGGCTGAGTCTCTACGAAATCTGCCATTTTCGAAAATGCTCTGCGATCTGAGTGTTTACTATGGGAGATTCAGTTTAGCTTGATTCAATGGGCACGGTGGTCGTTTATTGGGTCAATGATGCAAATAGATCTAGGCGAGTGTTTGCTTTCAGGCATCGCCTTGAAAATTAAGCTCTACGGTATGAGATGGATTATCTTGGTGGGCCAGAAATAGCGGGATTTTAAGATGTGTCGAGTTTATCCATTTTAGCAGGTGGTGATTGTTCGGTTAATCTTTCAATTAAGTTGTCGGCATCGTTTTTTCAGTCATTTTTCAAAGTCGCGATGAATTGGTCGTGACTTTGGTCAATTCTTCGTAGATATTCAGTAGTAATCCCCCTTCCATCCCACCTCCGCGGCCTTCAATGACGAGGCTGTTTGATGAAAAAGCTTTTGTTTCTAATCGCGACAATTATGGGTTGTGCCTCACTCCTTTATGGAGATGAAGCATCGCGCGAGCAAGTTGAGTTTTTTGAATCGAAGATTCGTCCCGTACTCATCGAGCATTGCTTAAACTGTCATTCTGAAGAGGCGAGAGTATCCAGCAAACTCAAGGGAGGTCTCCTACTCGATTCGCGTGAGGGATGGCAAATCGGTGGCGATAACGGCCCAGCCATTGTTCCAGGCAAACCGCAGGAGAGTGGTCTCCTGTCGGCGCTCACCTACGAACATGATGTGCAGATGCCTCCGGCAGGTAAGTTGTCGGATCGAGTCATCGAGGATTTCAAACAATGGATTCAAGATGGTGCCATCGATCCTCGTACAACTGGTACAGCTATTCCTATTGAGAAGCCGAAGATGGATTTAGCTGAGGCGAAAAAGTTCTGGTCCTTTCAACGCCCTCAGGAGCACTTGGCTCCAGTGACACAGCATGAGCCCTTGAGGAAGATGGATTCGTTTGTGTTAGCTAAATTGGAAAGCCAGCAACTTAAGCCCGCTCCTGTGGCAGAGCCCCGAGTTCTTATTCGTCGGCTCTATCTCGACTTGATTGGCGTCCCACCTACAGTCGAACAAGTAGATGCGTTTACGAACGATCCAACAGAAGTGAACTACGAGAAGATTGTAGAGCAACTACTTTCGTCGCCAGCCTATGGTGAGCGCTGGGCTCGCTTGTGGTTGGATGTAGCGAGGTACGCCGAAGATCAGGCACATATCGTCGGTGAAGATAAATCATTAACCTACCCGAATGCTTATCTTTACCGTGATTGGGTAATCGACGCACTGAACCGCGATCTTGATTATTCCGATTTCATTCGTTTGCAGGTGGCAGCTGATTTGATTGAAGGAGAAGATTCGGAGAATCTCGCAGCATTAGGCTTCCTCGGTTTGGGACCGAAGTATTACGACCGGGGTCGCTTGTTTGTCATGGCTGAGGAGTGGGAAGATCGCGTCGATGTGATTAGTCGCGGCGTATTAGGTTTGACGGTTGCTTGTGCACGCTGCCATGATCACAAATACGACCCGATTAAAACAGGTGATTACTATGGTTTGGCTGGTGTGTTTGCGAGCACCCAGATGTTCAATAAGCCGCTAAAGAAGGATGCACAGAATCTTGCCACAGTCGATGAAAAAGCGGCTGACGGGGTGAAGCGAGAAAACGAAACCAAGAAATCGGAAGAGCCTAAAAATCCGGAAGAAGCAATGCACATTGTTAGGGAAGGGAAGCCAACCGACCTACATGTTTTCGTGCGGGGTGATGTCGACAATAAGGGAGCTTTGGTCACGAGAGGTTTTCTACCGCTGCTTACCGAGAAGCAAATAACTTTTACACAGGGAAGTGGTCGACGTGAATTGGCAGAGGCACTGGTAGATTCAAGCAATCCTGTTACCGCGAGAGTCATCGTCAATCGAATTTGGGGAGCTTACTTTGGTAAAGGGATTGTTGGCACGGCAAGCAATTTCGGCACGCTCGGAGAACGCCCTACTCACCCGGAGTTATTGGATGACCTGACGGCTAGATTTGTAAACAATGGATCCTCGTTGAAGTGGTTGCATCGTGAAATTGTCCTCTCGCGAACGTATCGCCAAAGTAGTCAAGCGGATGCTGAAACTCTTGCGTCAGATCCGGAAAATAGATGGCTGGCTCGCATGTCGCGTCGACGTCTGGGGGCGGAGGGATGGCGTGATGCTTTGCTCGCCGCTACAGGACAACTGGATCGAAGTCGAGTCGGAGGCACATCGATCGATCCCTCCGATGCTAAGCAAAATCGTAGAACGGTTTACAGTCGCATTAGCCGATTGGAACTGAACCGTTTTCTGGCTTTGTACGATTTTCCAGATCCTAATGTGACAGCAGAAAAACGGGCCGAAACAACGACTCCGTTGCAGAAGCTGTTCGTAATCAATAGCCCCTTCATGATCGCACAGGCAGAGGCTTTGGAAACTAAGGTTTTGCAGACTTTTCCGGCTGGCTCGGAAGACACTACTATACCACGCGTAACCTGGATCTATCGAACGGTATTTGGACGGCCTCCAACGGATTACGAACTTCGATTGGCTGAGCAATATCTTAGTAGGAGTTCCGAATCGAATCGCTTGAAGTCCTACGCTCATGCAATATTGGCAACCAACGAATTGCAGTTTGTTGATTAGTGTTTCCCTGTACTTAAAAAAGCGCAGAGATCGTTCGATTGAGCTGATCGGTATAAAAGAATTTTCGAAGGCTTACAGAGCTCATTGAGGATAGGTGGCAAAATGAATTCAATTGCGATATCTCGCCGCCAATGGTTGCAGTCGACCGGAATGGGTTTTGGAGGTATTGGTTTCGCTGGAATGATGCAGCAAATCCAAGCGTCAGATAGATTGGCGACGATTGCAGATGGAGGATTGCATTTTGCTCCAAAAGCCAAGCGGGTTATTTTTCTTTTCATGAACGGTGGTCCGAGTCACGTTGATACTTTTGACCCGAAACCCGATTTAAAAAAGCATGAAGGGGAAAAGCCGAGTAAAGATATTGATCGACGTGCCAAAGCGGGCTACGTCCCATCCCCTTTTCATTTTCGACCCCATGGTGAATCGGGTGTCGTCATGAGTGAATTGTTTCCCCTTATGGCGAAGTGTGCTGATGATTTGTGCGTGATTCGTTCGATGTACACGGACGTTCCGAATCATGAACCTGGCTTGATCATTATGCACTCAGGGGTTCAGCAGCCAACTCGCCCGAGTATCGGCTCGTGGGTGACGTATGGTTTGGGGACAGAGAACGAGAATCTTCCTGGCTATGTTGTCTTGGGCCCAAGACGTCCCGTGGTTGGACCTCACCTCTGGTCTAATTCGTTTTTGCCAGGTGCGTATCAGGGTATGGCGGTAAATACGCAAGATATGAAGGTTGAAAAACTGGTCTCGAACTTAAATCATCCATCTCTCAATCGATCGGAGCAAAAAGAACAACTGGATCTTCTGGCTAATCTGAATCGTCTTCACGCCGATGTCCGTCAACGCGACGCTGCCTTGGAATCACAGATCAAAGCGATGGAAGTTGCTTTTTCGATGCAGATGGAGGCTTCGGAAGCGTTTGATATTTCGCGCGAGTCTGAGAAAACGATCGAGATGTATGGTGATACGCTGTTTGGGCGGCAGTGCCTGCTGGCCCGTCGCCTTTCAGAGCGAGGAGTGAGATTTGTTACTTCTTACTATTTGACACCGGGGGGGAACCAGCCCTGGGATACTCACGCAAATAACGACGAGCAGCATAGAAAGCTTTGTGCGGATAGCGATCAAGCGACTGCTGCATTACTGACAGATCTGAAGCAACGTGGGCTGCTGCAAGATACGCTTGTCATTTGGTCGGGAGAATTCGGTCGTACTCCATATGCTCAACCGAATGACAAAGGGAAGCATGGTCGAGATCATCATCACTCAGCCTTTTGTACGTTGCTTGCCGGAGGTGGCGTGAAGGGTGGAATGATGTATGGAGCGACGGATGAGTTAGGGATGTTCTCAGTAGAAAACCGTGTCCATGTCCATGATCTACATGCCACCGTTCTGTATCTTTTAGGTATCAATCACGAAAAGCTTACCTATCGTTACAGCGGTCGCGACTTCCGGCTTACCGATGTTCACGGCGAAATCGTCAAGGGGATCTTGGCATAGCTCATCGTCGTGGATCGCTCCACGATCCAACGCCTAGAGTTATTCCTTTTCCCGAAAATGTCATGCGTGAATATTGCATTCAAGCAAGCGCACCGCTGCGCACCAGTACGCTTCAGCGTCGAGGAGCGATTCCCGTCGTTCCACGCTCCTGACTGCTCACCGCATCATTTATTTCTCGGAACTTCAAAATTCATCCAATCCTGCGTGTGTTTTGCAGCGGTCACCTTTCCTTCAGCATCTTTCAGAAATTCAATTTTCGCTTGAACGATTCTCCAGGTGAAAGTGTTGTCACTAACTGGGGATATCGGTAACTTCGGTTGTCCGGTCAGTTGCGCGAATAGTTGGGTACCCTCCCGTGTGATTGCCATTATTGCATTTGAGGCATATTGATAACCACCAACATTAGTATCCAACTCTACTTCAGTTTACTTGGTTTTTGCCGTTATTTTTGACGCTAGCAACGTATTTCCATTTTGTGAGTCCAACGCAGCGGTAGCGTGATTGAGTCGTCCTTAATAGAAGAGTTTAACGTTGGACCGCGGAGCGTTCCACGACTATGGCGTCTCGCGTCGACTCGTGTATTTCCACCAGGGCTGAGGTGGGTTGCCATTCATAAAATCGACGATCGAGTCGAACACATCGATAACGCAGGGATCGTGTCGTTTCCCTGTTATCTGACAGAGTGATTCGTACATTTCCTTCGTTGATCGTCCTTTGAGATCATCCGGTGTATTGATGCCCAGGATTTGGAGATCGCTTGCCGTTGCTTTTCCGACGTTTGGCAAGTCTGTGAGCTGACGTAAGTTGTGGCGATTGACCTTATCCGGATTCATAACTTTAATTTCTCATATCCGTGGATCGCTCCACGATCCAACGTAAGCGTTTGAAATGCACTTTGGACTCTTTTTGGTAATACGAATTCAAAGTTTAACCTCGGAACGCGTCCCTACAACTCGCTTCGATCAGTGTTTGCAACTTGAGTGCAAAAATCGGATAGATGCTCTGCTGCTACAATAGGCGATACTTGAAGGACGAGGTGGGGGCCGGGAATGATTTTCATTTGGGTATTGGGCCGAATCGACCGAATCAATTCCCAGCAACTTCGATGGATAACTAGATCATTCGCAGCTCGGAGATAAAGCACAGGAACAGAGCAATTCTGCAATTCAGAAGAAACATCGACTAGCGCGACGCTGTTGGCACGGGCTGCGAATGCTTCCGGTGAAACAGAGCGTACTGATTTTCTAAGCATGCGCCCCAGTTCGCCGAATGCATGCCCGCCGAGGAGGAAAAAAGAAAGAGGCCACAATGGTTGGAAACGAAACATCCACGGCCTTATGAAGCTTCTCCACTTTTCCGGTACCCGAAGTGGAAATTGAATGAAGGATGCGCATAAGACAACTCCGCGCAAGTTGGGTGGGCGTTGAGCAGCAAGTTGTAACGCTAGAGGTCCCGAGAACGATTCACCCAAAACGATAAATGGCTCATCGGGCGCAGTTGCCTCAACGAGGGACAACAGTTGGCCGTATCCCCAAGCTTTGTCTACGGGATAACTGACAACCTTCGGGTGCAAGTGGGTGGGAAGTGATCGCATTAAAGGGGCGAACAATTCCCCCGTACCATCCATTCCAGGCAGCAATAACACGTGCATCTCAATAAGTTCCACTTCAAGCGTATATCCGTCGCGACACAGACATCCAAAGATGCTTTGTCATCGACCGTATTATAAAATGGGTTTTTTACCCAGTGGCAGTTCCGTCGTCAGAGCAAACCAAAATACGGCAATTTCTGATACTGAGCTGAAAGCTCTTCGCTCTGTTGCGACTTTGCTTATTGAGCTGCTTATCAGCCGCCTAATTCGCGACGAATCTTCATCCAAATCTCAGCCATAATCACGCCTGGAATATTGCGACTATCTTTATTGGTGATGTGGGTCAAAGGTCTTTTGCCTGTA
>JBEGUT010000140.1:0-8390 GCA_041178745.1 Planctomycetota bacterium
CAACCGACAGTCGTATCAGTCGGTCAGAGATGCCGGCTGCCGCTCGCGCTTCAGGTGCGTAGCTGGCGTGAGACATCGTCGCGGGATGGGCGATGAGCGATTCAACAGCTCCAAGGCTCACGGCCAAGCCGAACAGCTTGGTTGATTTGCAAACCCTTTTCGTAGCTTCTACGTCGCCATGGATTTCGAAGCTCATCATTGTGCCGAAAAGATTCTCAAATTGCGAAGCCGCAAGCTGATGGCCAGGATGGCCGTTAAGGCCTGGGTAAAGAACGCGTTCGACCATCGAATGGTTCTTTAGAAACTCCGCAACTTTGACCGCGGAACGGCATTGTTCTCTCATTCGGATATCAAGCGTTTTGATTCCGCGTCCTAGGAGGTAAGCCTCTAATGGGCCGACGGCGGAACCGCAAGCATTCTGGATAAAATAGAGTCTCTTGTGGAGTTCTTCGTCTGCGGTTATCAGGGCACCAACTAGGCAATCGCTGTGGCCGCCTAGATACTTGGTTGCCGAATGCATAACGATATCGGCACCAAGTTCCAACGGACGACAAAGAACTGGCGAAGCGAACGTGTTGTCAACTCCCAGAAGCGCCTTGTGGCTATGGGCGATCTCAGCGCAACGCCTGATATCTGGGATGCTCATCAACGGATTGCCGATGGTTTCGATCCATAACAGTTTCGTATTGGAACGAAAAGCGTTTTGGACTTGCTCAAGGTCGGTAACATCGACCAAGGTAACTTCTATACCTGAGCGATCACAGATGCGATGTAAGAGGCGATAGCTTCCACCGTATAGATCTCGATTCGCTACGATGTGATCGCCTTGTGTTAGGAGCATCGTAACGCAGTGGGTCGCTGCCATGCCGGATGCGAAGAGCAAGGCATGGTTACCTGATTCCAAACTAGCGACAGTGGTTTCTACGTTTTTTCGAGTAGGAGAACCGCTTCTTGAATAATCAAACTCACCCCACTCCCCTACCCCGGGTTGAATGAACGTTGTGGCGAGATAAATCGGAGGGACGACGGCTCCAGTTTGTGGGTCGGGTTCATTGCCTACGTGGATAGAGCGAGTACGAAACTTCATGATTCTAAAGCCTGTGCCAAGTCAGCGATAAGGTCTTCGGTATTTTCGATTCCGCAGGCAAGGCGGATCATATTGTCGTAGATACCGAATCTCTGACGATCTTGAGGAGCGTAATTGAAATAGCTCATCACCATCGGTTGTTCGATTAATGATTCAACACCACCGAGACTTGGGCCGATACGAGGAATCTTAACTGCATCGATGATGTTCGCTGTTTCTCGCCAGTCTGCGTTTTTAACATTAAAGGTGATCAAGCCCCCGAATCCTCTCATCGCCTGTTTCGCTTGTTCGTGGCTAGGATGCGATTTTAGACCAGGATAGTACACTCGTTCGACGCGAGGGTGTTGTTCGAGGAACTCTGCAATCGCTTGTCCGTTGGCGTTATGCCGCTGCATACGCAATTCAAACGTTTTGAGACCACGTTCAAGCAGGTAAAGATTGTGAGGAGAATTGACGCCACCCAAGATCCCTCGGAGATTTCGCACCGGATCAAGCTTTTCTTTGGATCCACAAATGGAACCAGCCAATAAGTCGTTATGGCCCCCTAAATACTTCGTCGCCGAATGCCACACATAATCGACGCCATAGTCGAGCGGTCGTACGTTGTAGGGTGTTGCAAGAGTGGCGTCGATCAATGTTTCGACTTCGTGTGCCTTACCGATGGCTGCAAATTGTTCCAGGTCGATGCAGGTCAAATGGGGATTGGTCGGGGATTCGCTAACCAAGAGTTTGGTGCGATCATTGATGGCATCTTCCATCGCTTTCATATCGCCCGTCTTGACCTGGCGCGTGATAACACCGAAACGAGCGAGGTGTTTGTAGCAAAATTCGCGACTGCGATGGTAGCACTCATCAAAGAAAACGATTTCGTCGCCCGCGCTCAGTTTGGTCATCAACAGACCAACAATCGCGGCCATGCCGCTGGAGTAGACGATCGCATCTTCAGCGTTGTCTAATGCGGCCAACTTTGCCTCGACCACCTTTTCGTTGGGATTACCGTAACGACCATATTCTTCGCGCGGTTGCTTCTGCTCGATGAACTCGATGATCGATTGGGTGTTGGTGAAGGTGTACGTGGAAGTGCAACAGATGGGATCGGTCATCGAGTCAGCGATTTTATGCCGAGCTTCACCGGCGTGAACGCTCAAGGTGGAAAACCCGGAAGATGACTGCGTGTTGCCTGCTGGGCGAATGGTGGCGCTCATCGTAAGCCTGAATGAAAGAATTCGGAGACCGCGTAACGAAACAAACTAATGCACTAGCTACACCCGCTGGGTTGGCTAACAAGTCTGCGATCCGATGGGCTACGATGGCAATTGAGAGCAATTGTGATCCAAAGTGGCTCTTTAGCAGGTAAGGCTGCAATCGGCCGCAAATCCCTTGTCTTCCACCTTAGTTTAACTGCGATTGCTTCGGTGGGCAAGGAAGAAAGGACATACCAGCGGAACTTCGTTCTTCCTTCCTCTAGAAGAGTGTTGCATTCTGATAAGTCGCGTTCCTCGAAAAGGTTTTTGGGATAGGAATTATGGGAATACTCGGTAAATATTAGAAAAGTAGGGAAGCCCGGATGGGTTTGGCGAGCCCCTGGAGCGTTGGATACAATACAAAGCAAGGTATGGGCGACCCGCCTCTTTTCACCAACCAGTAGACTTTACTTCTGCCTGCAGCAAATTGATGAACTATTGCTTGGCTTTGGCCGTGCCGATGGGGGTATAAATAGTGTGGGCGTTCGCGTCGTGCCTCCAATGGAATAACGCTGACCTAGAACTATTCAGGTAATGCCGTAATCCGAATCAAGGAGTTTTTATGTTGAGCGAAGTTCGAGTTACGGCAAGACATTGGGTCGCGATGGGCGGGTATCTGCAAATCGCTTTTGGGCTGTCGCTGATAGGGCACACAATGCTTGTGACTTTGACGGGTAACGTATTTGGGCAGCAAGTGGGTGGTGACAAAGCCCCTGCTAGCGACAGACAGCTGGTTCCTCTATCTCTTGAATTGTCCGAAAAACAAATTGCAGAATTAATCAATCAGTTGGGTGATAAGTCGTTTGAAGTTCGTGAAGCGGCCACTGTCAAATTGCAGCAGGCAGGAGAAAAGGCGATCCCTGCGCTGCGCGAATCAGTGCAATCAAAAGATCGTGAAATCCGCTTGCGATCAGAGAGATTGTTGACTGCAGTGGAGGAGCAGTTGCGAAAGACGGTGATCGCCAAATTTCTTCGTGAGACCAATCCCGACTTAGATTATGGAATGAAGGGATGGAAGTTCGTCGCGAAGAATGTAGGTGCCAGCCGAAAAGCTAAAGAGCTGTTTTTAGAGGTTTACCAAACGCAACCGAAGTTGATCGCCGCATTGGAAGAGTCCGTTACGGCGACGCTCGCAGAAGTTGGCAATGTAGCCGGCCAAGTATCGGCGAATATCGTCGCGGGTGTTGAGCCTTCGGTCGGAGATGCTGCGGCCTTGTTATTGGCTATGTATTTGCCGGAGGTTCAAACGAGCGCTCCGGTACATGATGCGATCCGCTGGGCGACATTCAGCGGAGCCTTCAAAAGACAAATGCTTATTGAAACAGGAACAACGCCGGGTCGTCGGATCTTCGGGCATTGGCTGACCGTGGTCAATGAGCCCAACAGCAGCCGCGCTCTGTTAATTGGTCGTGAAGCGATGATTCCTGAAAGCGTGATCTTAGGTCGCAAAATGCTCTCTGGTCCAATCGATGAAGGTGATTCGGAGATTGCGATTTCGATGTTGATGCTCTTTGGAGACAAAAGTGACATTCCGTTGCTGGAGGGTTTGCTAAAGGATGAAACCGAGATAGATCGAATCGAGATTGCGATCGGGCCAGCGGCCGATCCATTGGGTGCAGAGCGAGTCCTGCCTCCTAATGCGATTCCCGGATTTATGCCAGAGGATGAACCCAAACAGGAAGGTGATGAGCCGGAAGCACCTGAGGAAAAGGAAGAAGAAAAGCCAAAAGATAAAAATATATTGCCCGCAGAGGATAAGCCTGAGACGGAGCAGCCCGGCTTTGGCCTTCCTGTCCCACCACCTCCTCCCGGTGCTCCTCGCGGATTGCCTCAAGGACGAATGCAGCGAGATCCCCAAGCGAATTTTCGTTCTGAAGTTTATGTAGCTCAAAAACGTGATCTAGCGCTAGCTGCTTTGATCTATTTAACGGGTCAAGACCTTCGCCCTTACTTTCCGTTGATGGGGCCTTCGGTCCAGCGCGGTATTTCGGCGAGAGAAGTTGCTTTTCCGGAGTCGAATCCAAAGGTTCGAGATAAGGCTCTCAAAGCATGGGAAGAACTCAAGCCAATTTATCTTGAGTCTTCCAGAAAATAAAAGGCGATTGAGACTCCGTAAGTAGGGGCTATTGGAGTTTGTCTACGATCGTTCCCGCCAGTTGATACCTGACAATGTTCCCAGCGCTTGGATTAACGATTGGGTTCCTAGCCGGCTCATGCCTTGAGCGGCTAGGGCGACATAGAGTTGTTGTGCGAGAGCCAAGCCTGGCAAAGCAAGATTCATGCGACGTGCTTCTTCAAGAGCGATCGACATATCTTTGACAAAGTGCTCGACATAAAACCCAGGAGCGAAATCATTGTTCAGGACGCGAGGTGCAAGGTTGGTTAGGGACCAACTGCCAGCAGCTCCTGAAGAAACTGATTTTAGTACTTCGATAGGATCCAGTCCTGCACGATAGGCATAGAGCATCGACTCGCACATCCCCACCATGCTGGAAGCGATGAGAATTTGATTAACCATTTTGGTATGTTGTCCGCAACCAGCACCACCCTGGTATTGGATCGTTTTACCCATAGCATTCCAGCACGGCATTAATGCTTCAAAAACGTTGCGATCTCCTCCTACCATGATGGAGAGTCGTGCTTCGCGGGCACCGATGTCACCGCCCGAAACTGGAGCATCTAGCGAGTGGATGCCACGAGACTTTGCTGCTTCGTAAATTTCAACCGCAAGTTGGGGTGAACTAGTCGTCATGTCAACAACCACGCCACCCGGTCGCAGTCCCGAAAGGACTCCTTCTGAACCGAGTATCACCTCACGTACATCGTGAGGGAAGCCGACCATAATAAAGACCACATCGCTCACTTCCGCGACCTTCGCTGGTGTCGCTCCCAGTTTTGCTCCCCGGTCGCAAAGTTCTTTGGTCTTATCGGGAGAGCGATTAAAAATGGTTGCAGAAAAACCAGCAGTCATCAGATGACCCGCCATGCTGCGTCCCATCACGCCTGTTCCAATCCAGCCAATCCGTGTGGTTGAGGGAGCGAATACATTCATGGTCTTTCTCGTTTTTGGTTGAATATTACAAAGCTAGCGGAGGCTGGTATCCATTACGTCGCAAATCGTCGTTCGAAAAAGAATTGCTCGATCGAACTGCGACTCATTACGGTAAACAACTAACTTCAGCGAAGATTTTCAACAGCTTAACGAAAAAAAACAAGGCGTACAAAGAGTGGAAGGTTGAAAAGCGTATCGACGCCCAGGTGCTAGATCGAAACCATAGCGAAGATTACTTAGAGTTACTACCAAAACATACTCGCGCGGCGACGTTATGGCATTCGGCAAAGTGTGCGCACTGCGATTGCCTTTTGTTATCTTCTATCAGAATTTGCGAGTAAAAATCTCACTGACAATAAAGGCAGATTTCAGAGACTCTTTATTCCGGAGAATTGCAACCAACGGTGATTTATGTTGCTCACGATGTTGCACATTCGTGGATTGATCGATGGTCACCTCGTTCGGTGTATCTGCCGCAGTTGCTGCCGTTGGGGTTTCTTTAGAGGCTGTGATTTGGGAATTGGAAAGATGTGATACTGAATGGTCCGACCACTCTTTCACATGTTTCGCCATGCGTTCATCTGCTTGATCCACTTCGCTGATCGATGACAGGCGAGGGGGTGGTAAGGATGTTGGCATCGCTCCTTGTGAGCTATGGTTTGCCGCTCCCCGGCGTCTGGACGAAAGGCCTTCGTTTGCGTTCGGTTCTAGTATTTCAGCTTCGATAATCTCAGCTTCAACGAAATCTGGCGACCAGGAACTAGACTGTGCACTTCCCGGCCGTTGTATTGGCCGCCCCGGTTGACCCCCACTGGAGTTGCGTTGCTGTCTTCTCTGTGCAGCTTGGCGAAGAAAATCTTCTAGGTTTCCAGACATTTCGCGTGTTTCCTCAGGGCGGGGTTGACTCGGAACGACCGAGTTGACTTGGGTTGCTACAGGAGCAATTTAGATCGTGGCGTTTTCACATCGTTGTCAGGTTTTTCTCAACCACCAACTGACTTGCGAGAGTGGTTGGGCTGAATGTAAAAATACTTATCGATCAGCTTCCGTTATTTCTTAGTTTGAAACGGCTGCAGTGGTCGTGTTTCCCGTACCAGCAATCGACTTGCGCATGGCGGTATCAGCTTCGACATTTTTCAGTTTGTAATAGTCCATAATGTCGAGGTTGCCGGTTCGAAATGCTGCGGCCATTGCATGCGGTACGTCCGCTTCGGACTCGACGAGTTTGGCACGGCTTTCTTCAATTTTCGCGATCATTTCTTGTTCGGTTGCGACCGCATTAGCACGACGACCTTCGGCCCGAGCTCGAGCCACACGCATATCAGCCTCAGCGCGGTCAGCTTGCAAGCGAGCACCGATATTTTCACCGACATCGATATCTGCGATGTCGATCGAAACGATTTCAAAAGCGGTTTGAGAGTCGAGTCGCTTTGCGAGCACTGCTTTGGAGATGAGGTCGGGGTTTTTCAAAACGATTTTATGGTCTTCTGAGGAACCGATGGCACTTACGATCCCTTCGCCAACGCGAGCGATAATCGTTTCTTCCATGGCACCACCAATAACTTGCTGTAAGTTAGCACGGACGGTAACGCGAGCTCGAACTTTTAACTGAATACCATCTTTAGCTACAGCATCGAGTGATGGTCGAGTTGAGCCGCGTGGTGGGCAATCGATCACTTTGGGATATACGCTTGTCTGCACGGCTTCGAGCACATCGCGGCCCGCAAGGTCAATCGCGGTAGCTTCACGGAAAGAAAGGCGAATGATTTTTGATTTTCTGGCTGCAATCAGTGCTCGAATCACTTGCATCACATTGCCACCTGCCAAGTAGTGCGCTTCGAGCGCCTTTACGGGAACTTCTTGATCGGTTAGGCCGGCTTGAACAGCCATGATCTTCGCACGAACAATGGTTCGCTGATCGACTTTGCGAAACCACATTCCAGCTAGATCCCAGATGCGTACGTTTGCACCCGTCATCACGCACTGGATCCACAACCAGAAGAACTTGGCAAAGAACGCTAGAAAGCCCAAGACAACCAGTAGGATGATGCCCGCTGTACCAAGTACGATAACTGGTGGCGCCTGTCCCAATAATCCGGTGAAAGTCATTGAATATTACTCCCTAGATTCAAATCCAAAACATCAATTCAATGCCGATCTGATGTGCATCCAAAATGCATCGAGAAAGCAGGTCGGCTCGCGCTAGATCACCAGTGATCGCTGGTTGCTTAAAAGTCTCTGCTCAACGGTATCTATATGGTAGCCGATTTGCGGCCGCGATAGTACCTGGGAAGATTCTTTTAGCTCCAATTACGTCACCTCTTGGGGTGCCGTCAAGAATGCGATGAGATGAAGACTTAGGTGGTCTTGTTTTGCGAAAATACGTCAAGAATATTCAGGATGAGTGGTTTATTTCTTCCCTTCATCGCCGTCCGACAAGTCGATATCTTCGAGGGTTTGGTTAAGAATTTGTTCATCCGATAGCGACCACGTAGGTAAGTTGACAGGCTGGTTACGTTGCGCGGCGTCAGCAGATTGAGTTTGGGCAGGTGTCGTCTCTTGGGATAATTCCCGCTCTGCAACCGATTGGGATTCGGGATCCGTCACTGGAGGGGAAAGGGGCGGAAGCGATGCATCGGTTTTAGTAACGATGAGGTGGCCCATTTGCGTACCGATGACGGCAACGACCGAACCGCGATCAATCAGACCGGAGCGACAATGAGCGTCGAAACGTTTGCCCTGTATGAGCACCGTACCACTGGGCATGAGATTGGTCTCGGAAATTCCGATCTGTCCAATCATCGCTCGCAGTTCTTGTATTTCGGGAGTATCAGGGAGAATGTCATGGCGCGATTTGGGAAGACCGATGATCATCATTTTTCCAATAATGGTCTTGGGCCATAGCTTGATCGCTAGGTAAATAATCCATGGAGTAATACCGACCAATACGGTGAGAGTTACAAGACCAAGATGCAAAGAGTGCTGGAAAGCTATGACGATCGCAGCT